>JAISCX010000031.1 GCA_031265235.1 Rickettsiales bacterium | reverse complement strand
TGCCTTTTTTCAAGGCAGCAGATTTTTATTCATTATTACTCTTTAAAAAATCTGGCTTTTGCAAAGGAAGGATTTTATAGAAAAGTAGTCATTGAATTAAACCAATGCGAATGCATTATACATGCATAAAATATAAAAATCAACCCATCTTTGGAATTTTTTAATCGGACATTGACTTTTTATCATGACGCGGTTAAAATCCGGATTCAAAAAAAAGGATTATTTATGCCATACATACTCGCGCTGAATTGCGGTTCTTCTTCTCTTAAATACCAGGTTTTTGACGCCGATACACGGCAATCCGTTGTCGGCGGCACCGTTGAGAGAATCGGATCGCCAGATTCTTTCGTCACGCAAAAATATCCGGACGGCGCGAAGCAGCGCAAAGGGACAGAAATGAAGGATCATAACGAAGCATTGAACGTCGCGATATACATGCTGCGCGATGCGTCCATTGATCTGACCCAGATTGTCGGCGTCGGACACCGCGTCGTCATGGGCGGGGATAAATTCAAATCATCATTGGAAGCGACCGATGAAGTAATGCGAACAATAGAAGAGCTTGCCATAATCGCGCCGCTGCACAATCCCGCGAACCTGATGGGAATCGTCGCCGCAAAACAATTATTGCCCAATGCAAAGCAAGTCGCGGTATTTGATACCGCATTCTTTTCAACGCTGCCGGATTACGCATACAGATATGCGGTGCCGTCGGCATGGTATAAAGAACTGGGCGTGCGGAAATATGGATTTCACGGAACCAGCCATCTTTACGTATCAAAACGCGCGGCGGAAATGCTGGGACGGCCCGCGCGGGATGTGAATCTGGTGACGCTGCATATCGGGAACGGCGCATCGGCCGCCGCAATCCGCGGCGGCGTCGCAGTTGACACCAGTCTGGGCATGACCCCGCTGTCTGGGCTGACGATGGGAACGCGTCCGGGGGATCTTGATCCAGGAATCCTGATTTACGTGATGCAACGCCTGGGATTGACCCCGGAACAGATGCAGGTGCATTTGAACAAACAATCGGGCCTTTTGGGGCTGACCGAATGCTTTGCCGACCGGCGCGACGTGGAAAAAAATCTTGCCACGAACGACCTGTGCCGTCTGGCAATGGATATTGAAAGCAATAATGTAAAAAGATACATTGGCGGGTATATGGCGGAACTGGGGCATACGGACGCGATTGTATTTACTGCTGGTGTTGGCGAAAACGATTCTGTATTGCGCGAAAAGATGCTGACGGGGCTGGAAGAACTGGGGGTAAAGATTGATCGCGAAAAGAATGATCGCGCCGTCGGGCGCCTGGGGAGCGAGGAGGCGGAAATCAGCACGCCAGATTCCAAAGTGAAAATATTCATGATTCCGACGAATGAAGAACTGGTGATTGTCGAAGACACCATAGCGGTCATCGACGGAACATACAAACCGGATCATCTGGAAATGAATTATTCTTTCGCAAAGTAACCAGGCACGGCGGTTAATCCAATAAATGCGAATTCTTTATCGAATACATAAGCCCGTTGGCAATCAGAAAATGATCAAAGAATTCTATATCCATTGCGGCCAGTTTTGCCATAACGTCCTTGGTCGCATTAATGTCGTCGCTTGAAAAGTTAGCATTTCCGCCCGGATGATTATGCATCATGACAACAACCCGCGCGCCCAGGTTCAATGCATGGATTACAACTTCGCGCGCATATACCGCCGTCCCGTTGATCGTGCCGGTCGAATGCGCTTCATCTTCTATCAATTGATATTTTGAATCCAGATACAGGATATGGAATTCTTCAATTTTTTTGTCCGACAATTTCTGCTTTGCATAGTTTTCAAACGAAGCCCAATCATGAAATATCGGGGCGTCTTTTAACTTGGCCACATATCCGCGCAATGCGAACTCTCTGATTGCTTTCAACTGCACGGCCGTGTTTTTACCGATGCCTGGGACGCGGATCAAGTCATTGACGCCCGCGGCGGCGACTTGATGCAATCCGCCAAAAGTTCTTAGCAAGTTTTTTGAAATCAGCTTCGTGTCTATGCGCGGCATATACGCAAACAGCAATAATTCCAGCAATTCGTAATCGGACAGGCTGCCGCCAAAGGACAAAAATCTTTCGCGCAGCCGATCGCGATGTCCTTTCTTGTCGCAAAGAGATTTGTCTGTTGGCATTGATTATCCTTCCCCCCCCCAGCACATCAGGCAATTATTCGCCGAACGTTCGTCGTTCGGTGAATATAACCGCCCCATCTTCGGTAATGCCGATTGTATGTTCCCATTGTGCCGACAGCCCCCCGTCAACCGTGCGCGCGGTCCAGCCGTCCGGATCTATCCTGCATTTGTCGGTGCCCGTATTTATCATCGGCTCTATCGTAAATACCAGGCCCGGCACCATTTTAACCTTGTCCATTCTTTTATCATAAAAATGATAAATCTGGGGGTCGTCATGCATCACTTTGCCAATGCCATGCCCCACAAAATCATGCGAAATTGAAAAGCCGTGCGGGTGCACAACAGATTCTATCGTTCGGCCGATCTCAGACAAGGGCACGCCGGGGGCGCATACCGCGATCGCGGCATTCATCGCGTCTTCGGCTGTCTGCACCAATTCGCGCGCGCGCACAGACACGCTTCCGATCATGAACATGCGCGAAGTGTCGCCGTGAAAACCCTTGTGCTCTGCGGTTAAATCCACATTTACAATATCGCCGTCTTTCAGGATTTCATTATCGTTCGGAATGCCGTGAACGATAACATCATTTACGGACGTGCAGCAGTGCTTTGGAAAACCCTGATATCCCAAGCTTGAAGACCGCGCGTCATGCGTACGCAGAAATTCCGCAACCATTCGGTCAATGTCGCCTGTGGAAATCCCGGCCTTTATATGCGGCGCTATAAAGTCCATGGCCCTGGATACGATATCGCCGGCTGCGCGCAATCTTTTAAAATCTTTTGGGGCATATACTGACGGCAACATCTTAAACTCTCCTCGCCTTTACGGCCATTTTTGCGGCGCGGGCGGATAATTTCAATGCAAAGTCGCGTATCAGCAACTCGGAAATATTTGTAAGTCCGCTGGATTTCGTTTGCAATTCCAATTCATTCAAACGCAATAATACCGCAACGATTTCGGATTCGGGCCATATTCGTGTCGCGATTGCGAACTTGTCCGCGACTTTCCAAAACAGCCGTGGCATTATTCCGCCGGATACCGCGGACAGCAAGCGCTTGAAGTGCGTGTCCAGCATGCGGACCAGCATTATCGGTTCATTGTTGTCAAAAAACACCCGATCCAGCGCGGACATTGTCGCCTGGATATGGCCCGCGGTCAGCGAATACAGAAAATCGTCGATCGATACCGCGCCGGCATCGGGCAGACATTTTTCAACATCATCCAGCGACACCGTCTTTTTATCGTCCACATACAGCGCCAGTTTCCGCAAAAAAGAACGTGTGATTCCGCGGTCGCCGCCCATATGCGAAAACATGTATTGCATCGCGTCCGGGGCTATCTGTTTTATGCCGGCGGCAAATAAAGTTTCGCGAATCACATTACCCAGCGTCCGATCGTCATCCGCATAACATGCAAGCACCGCCAATTTATCATGATTTTCAAACAGCGCGCGCAACCCCCCGCCCGAACGCAATTCACCCGCCGTAATCACCACGAACGCATCAAGACCCCGATGTTCGCAAAGCTCGCGCACCAGCGCCGAATCCGAATCCCCCGCGTTCGCAATCATGACCAGACGACGTCCCCCGAACATTGACGGACTGCATGCCTCTGCAAACAAAGCGTCCTGTTTTTCGCGCAATTCGTCGCTGTCCACGATAAATAAATTATCTTTTTCTATCCCAAGTTTTTCAATCGCTTTGTCCGCCAGTTCATCCACCAGGCCCGCATCAGGACCATAAATCAAAACCGCCGGAATGTTTTTCATTCCGTTTCCCAAAGCGCTGTTAAAATCAGTTTCTTTCCACTTCATAATCATTTTCTTTTTACAAAATTTTTCTATGAAAAATTTTATAAAAGTTAATTCGGTTCTATAAATTCCACATCATTCCCGATCGTGCGCACCAGATTGCCATCCGAATCAAATATGGCGCCTTGGTCTTCGGGGCAACATATCGCGCAAACGCCGCGCACATGGCAAAATTCACGCATAAATTTTTCTGCGTAATTCGGCCAATGCGGCGCCACGTAAAGCCCGCACAGCCAATTCAACCCAAGCAAATTACCTTCTCTCTCTACGTTTCCGCAGGTTTCCGGGTCTATTTCAATGTCCGGGGCCATTATCATTGCACCCGCACTGGTACCGTAAATCACTTTTCCAGACCGGCGAAATACATTAAATTTTTCCGCCAATCCAAACTTATTAACGGCATTCATCAATCTTGCCGTATTACCGCCAGTAATAATCATCGCATCATATTCGTTCATATCAGTGCTGCCGTCAAGAAGAATATCCATCTGCAAATCCGGACGTGCGGATTCAATCCATTTACGACGCGAAGACAAAGTCAATGCCAGATCATCGGATGCCAGCGGACATAACAGCATGCGTCCGCTGTTCTTGATATTATCCAGAAACAGTTTTTCCATCTTCGGACTTTTCCCGCCGCCGCCGATGATGATGTTTTCAAACGCCATTTATTCCGATTCCTTTGCAAGATTCGCGGCTATGCGGGTTGATATTTTTTCCGACAAAATCCGTATAGTGTTCTGCACCGCATTGTTATAAGACGCGTTCGCAGCGACAAGATCGCGCACAAACGTGTAAGATTCGCTTGCAGTGTCCGTCGCGGTGACAATAACACGACCGGTGGCGTTTTCCTTTAATTCATACCTTGCGGTCATGCGGACTTCTTGCCATGTCGCGTCACCGGTGATCTGCAATGCCTTGTAAATTGTTTCCGGTTTCTGCAGATCGACGGATAGAGCGTATTTTGCAGCCGCCGCATCGTCGCCGACCCCAAATTCCGCACGCAGCCCATTGCGCAGGTCAATTCCGTTTGTGCCGCTGATCGGCGATATGAAAATATCGCGGTGCGCGGCATTCCCGCCAGCTGCATCGGTATGCATAGGCGCCCAACCGCACGCGGAAAGAGCAAAGAGCAAAGAACAAAGAATAAATGTTTTTCTCATTTTATTTCACCACAAAGTTGATCATTCTGCCCGGGATGACAATCGTCTTTATAATTTCCGTGATAAATTTCGCGGCATCGGATTCGCGCGCAACGGCAACAATGTCGGATTCAGACGCGTCCGCCGCGACCGTGATTTCCGCGCGACGTTTACCATTCACACTGACCGCCAGTGTTTGCGTGGCCCGCGCCAGCTTTGATTCATCCGCAACCGGCCATGGTTCGAACACCAGCATGTCCGCATGCCCAAGGCGTTCCCACATCTCTTCGGTCAGATGCGGCGCGAACGGATTCAAGACCTGCAACAGTATTTCATACGCACGTCGCGGCATTTCGTTCCCGAAATCATTGATGTATTCCATCATTGCGCTAATCGCCGTATTGAACTGCATATTCTCAATACGGTATGTCATTTTAGCAATAAGGTCGTTTACCAAGAATTCCGCATCCGCATCCAGCGCATTATCGTTAAGATTATCAGACAGGCTTTCCACACGTTTCAAGAACCGCGCGACACCCGTCAGCGTATCTTCGGACCAGTTTATATTCGCGCCAAACGGTCCCAAAAACAATATCGTCATGCGGACCGAATCCGCGCCAGCGCGATTCACCGCGTCGGAACTGGGCACCAGATTTCCAAGCGATTTTGACATCTTGCGCCCATCGGATCCCATCATAAGGCCGTTTATCGTTCGCTTTTTATATGGCTCTACACCGGGAACCAGCCCCAGATCATGCAACGCTTTATACCAGAATCGCGAATACATCATGTGCCGCGTTACATGTTCCATAGGGCCGTTGTAATGGTCGATCGGCATCCATTTATCCATCTGGGCACGGCTGCAAAATTCTTTGTCATTATTCACATCAAGATAACGCAGAAAATACCAGCTGCTGCCCGCCCAGCCCGGCATAGTGTCTGTTTCGCGCGTTGCGTGTCCGCCGCATTTCGGGCATGTCGTATTGACCCAATCCGTCGCGCGGGCAAGCGGGCCCTCGCCGTCGCTCGTCGGTGTGTAATCGGTAAGGTGCGGCTGTAACAGCGGCAGCTGGTCATCCGGCACCGGGACCCATCCGCACTTTTCGCAATGGACCAATGGTATCGGTTCGCCCCAATACATCTGGCGCGAAAAAGCCCAGTCATGCATTTTGTATTTCTTTGTCCGCCGCGCGAATCCATGTTCCGCGCCGAAATCGATTGCGGCGTTTATCGCCTCTTCCTTGTCCATGCCGTCCATGAATCCGGAATTGATATGCGCGCCATCATATTCCCAGGCCTCGGACTCTACATCGCCGCCCGCCAGCACAGGGATAATCGGCAGACCGAATTTTTTCGCAAAATCCCAGTCACGGGTATCATGCGCAGGCACTGCCATAATCGTTCCATGCGCATAATTCGAAAGAACATAGTCCGATATGAATATCGGAATCTCGCCCCCTGTAAACGGATTAATTGCCATCAGGCCCTTTAATTGAACGCCTGTCTTTTCTTTTCCGGCATCCGTTCGTTCGAATTCTGATTTTGCCGCGGACACCGCAATATAATCAGAAACGTCCGACGCATTTTCAATGCGCCCGTCGGCCAACCATTTTTCAACCAATTTGTGTTCAGGCGCAATCACGCAGAATGTGGCACCAAAAATCGTGTCGACGCGGGTGGTGTAGACGGTCATGGTGTCATTGCCGACCTGGAAGTCAACATCCGCGCCATAGCTGCGCCCAACCCAATTAATCTGGGCGGTGCGCACGCGTTCCGGATAGTCCACCAGTTCCAAATCATCAATCAGCCGGTCCGCATACTTTGTGATGGCCATCATCCATTGTTTTTTCATCCGTTGTTCTATTGGGCCTTTGCAACGGGGGCATGCGTCGTTTTCCAATTCTTCGTTCGTGAACGTGGTCTGGCAATTCGGGCACCAGTTCATTGGAAAATCGTCTTTATATGCCAGCCCGGCGTTGAATAACTGTATAAATATCCATTGCGTCCATTTTATAAATTTAGGATCGGACGTGGTCAGCAAAGATTCAGGATCAAAGGAAAGCCCGATCTTGTTCGCGTCATTCCAGAATATTTCTATCAGTTCCCGGACGGAATCCGCGGGATGCTTTCCGATTTTCTTCGCGTAATGTTCCGCCGCGATGCCCATGGAATCCAGCCCCATCGGATAAAGCACGTCAAACCCGATCATGCGGCGCCACCGCGCCATCACGTCCATGGAAACATACGGAACCAGATGCCCGACGTGCAGCCCATTGCCGCTTGGGAACGGAAATTCGAACAAATTATAAAATTTTGGCTTTTTGTTATCGTTTTTCGGCACGAATGCGCGGGCTTCACGCCACTTTTTTTGCCACTTTTCTTCGCGGATTTTGATTTTGTCATCGGACATTTTTTGCTCACTTTGCTTACAAAATATACTTCGTCGCATGATTTTTGCTTACAAAATATACTTCGTCGCATGATTATAGCGACATGGTTAATTTTTTCAATATAAAACTTTGAAGTTGTTCAATTTCCTGACAAGGATATTTCGAACGCGCGCAATCAAGCGACAAGAATTAGTTGGCCCAAAGGCCAAGCAAGAGATTGTTAAACAATTTTGCAGAAATCATGCCGATTATAGTAACAGCATAAAGCATGATTGTCAATTGCCACGAAGACATTTTTCCATTTTCCCTTTTTCCTTTTCCCTGGTATAATAATTAGGGTCAGGATTCAATAAAGGACGAGAGAGAATGAACATCTTTATAATGATTCTTGTATTTCTGTTTATGGCCGGGTGGTATTTCATGGACAGCCCGTCCCAAAATATACAAGAACACGGCATTGAATACGCGGTGGATAAATCAGAAAAAAATTCCATTCTGACATGTGTCGCGCATGTCCAGGCCGAAGCCGTCCGGCTGGACGACGCGGACCGCATAGACGGCCGCGCAATTATCGACAACGACACGGCTTGCGCTGCCAAATACAATATCGAAACAGTAAAAATCTGCGTCGAAGGCGACAGGCGTTTTTCCGCCACCTGTATCCCGGACAGGGCCGGCCGTTCAATAAATAACTTTTTAATATCTTTCGCGCCAAAAATAATTGACACGGATGCGGACAAATTCCTGGAACTTTTATCAGCGGAATATTCAGATACAAAAAACCTTGGAATTCTGGCGGAACTTGACCGACGTTTCTATATACTGTCCGGCAGCGCGGGCAAGCGTGAAGTTCCGTCTGCAATAATAAAAGAACTGAAACTGCAACCGGGACAATTGATTTATGTAACGCAATATTCCATTACCGGAAAACCTGTGTTTTCATTCGGCAAACAGACAGAATCAATCAGATGCGCGAGCGGGGAAATCAAGCTTTTCCGGTTTAACAAATGGTCCTGCGTTCCGCAAAACGCGGCCATTGTCTGCCGCGGAGATACGATTTGGAGCACCGATCTTTCCGAATGCGTCGCAGATCCGATGCGGCGGCCTTTGTGCGATGCACGGCAGACCGCGGTCATGGCGGACGATTTCTGGAAATGCGTTGACCCCCTGCCCCAGAAAAACTGCCCGGACGGCCAGTCTCTGCATCTTGACTATGCGACAATGGAATGGTTCTGCACGACCAATCCGGCAGAATCAAAATTATCAACCAAATGCGATCGGGCCTTGAGAACAAAGGCCGCGGGCGTTATGGGCGCAACTGTTTTGAATCCGATCGTGTCTTGCAACGACTGCGAAGAAATGGTGACCGACCCCGACACATGCGAATCCGTATGCGTGCCGTCTGTCGCAAAGCTTTCCGACAGGCTGTGTTACAGCGGGGAATGTTCGGGGGCGCACCGTGCGTTTTATTTCGGGTTTCCGGATTCCGCATATGCGGAATCCGCAAGGAAAAACATTTCGGAACTGGACAACTTGGAAATCCCGACAAGCGGGGCATATTCGCAAAATAGAAAATTCAACTGTCTTGATTGCGGCACGGGATATATTGACACAGATACCAGCAAAACGCCATTTACCGCTGTTTGTAAATGAAAATTATCAACGATGGTAATGCTGCGGGTTCATCCCCAGATGCACCCACGTTTTTATTTCCTGTCTTTTTTCCCTCAATAGTGTGATTTCTTCGTTTATTTTTGCTATTTTTCTGCGATCGGCACTAATATCCTGTCTATATTCAGGCATAACGATATAGTCGTCGCATTTTTCCAACGCTATTATATCATTTTCCAATTCTTTTTGCGCAGCAATTAATTTATTATCCAGTTCGATCAATTCTTCATCATAACCCTTGCTGATATCATACGCTTCTTGAAAAAGGTTTCTCTGACCATCAAATTTGGCGGGCGCAAAAACAACCTCTGGCATTGCGCTTTCCTGGGCGCCTTGCGACAGCACATCGGTCCGAGGTTGGTTCTCTTGGGAAAAAATACGATCTTCTTGCGTCATTATTGCCTTTTTATAAAGCTTATTATAGACAACTATAATCATGTGTCAACATATTTTTTAAATTCTTGTAGATTTTTGTTATCGCCCAATATATAATCCAAAACACGGATGGGTGGCAGAGCGGTTTAATGCAACGGTCTTGGCCACCGCAGCCCGCGTCGATAAAATTGTTAAAGCGCCAAAGGCGATTTTACAATTTTACAAGCGGACAAGGAGCGCGTGCATAGCACGCCGTATGAGTAAGCGAGACGCGCGCCAAAGGCGAGCGAACGAGCGCAGCACGCGACGCGTGCGATAACGAATGGTGAGCCGGCGAAGCCGAGCGAACTAAACCGTCGTGGGCGATTAAGAAAATCTTAAAAATGCAAAGCATTTTTTGGTTTTCGTTATCGCAATATTTTAAAGGATGGGTGGCAGAGCGGTTTAATGCAACGGTCTTGAAAACCGTCGTGGGGGCAACCCCACCGGGGGTTCAAATCCCTCCCCATCCGCCATAATTTCAAAGTGTATATGGGATATAACAAAATACCGCGCAAAGCCCGCAATTCTGCGGGATTCTTTCTGCTCTGACTATGTATGCCCCGATAAACTGTCCCTACATATGCCCATTGGGGCGCGATGTATATAATGCCCGAAAAGCGATAGTCACTGCCCCAGCGCAGGGGCGCGGAATGTCGCCGCGCCCGTGATATGCAAACAGCCGGAAAAAACTACCCGCAGGCGCGGATAATGGTTTTATCTTGATTTTCAGGCCGATTTGTGATATACTTATACTATACAAATGAAGGCGGATTTATCCGTCATTTTTTAGCCCAACCGCATTTTATGCGGTCTTTTTTTACAACAAAACAAAGGAAAATAACATGGCGCAAATACCAAATTTTCTGCAAAATATGATGCGGTCAGATGCTTATAACAACAAGGGTAATTCTGCGACCAGAACAAATAATTATTAGCGGTAATAAATGTATGCCGGGTTATTCCGGCATATGTTCTTTTGGTAAAGTCCATTTGCCAATCAGATAATCGTCTATATATTCAGGAACGCTCTGTACTTTTTGTCTTGGCATTGGTTCACAATTTGCCATCATACCAAGATTTTTTCTGTTCACATAAACATACGCCATATCCATAGGTTCATCATTTATGTAGATTTGATAAAACCGAATGCCATCCTCTACATAATCAACTTGTTTATATTCTAGTTTATCTATTTTCTTTTCTACTGGTTCAGAATCGCCGCAAGGGGCACAAAAGTCGATATAGTTATCAACCGATTTAAGTATGCTATATGCAGCATCTGTTGTTTTCTTATTTATATAGGCACATTGGTCGGCATTTGCATTAATACAAACAAATGACAGAATTACAGCAAAAATTAAATATTTTCGACTCATGCTGTCTATTCTATTAAACATCACTAAATAAGTCAAATACTAGATAGCGCTTGTAAATATCGTTTTGTTGGGCTAAAATCAACGCGCACGTGCGAAGTTTGGCGATTTATACTAAACTTGTATCAAGGATTCGTATATCCTCTGCCCCGCCATATAACTTGTTAAGTTTACTATATTATTTAACAAAATCATTTATGGAAAAACACCCCGGGGATTCCGGGGTGTTTTGATATTAAAAACCGTCGTTCAAAGTTCCGTTTTTTATCAGAACGAATACCGCAGGCCCAGATTTATGTCATGCAGGGACACCGTGGCTTTGTCATAATTGACAATAGGAACCCCTATCCAAGCATCATTAGGGACACCATCCGTATAGGCCATTGTGTCCGCCTTTATATCGCCCAGCCGCGCATAGCGATAGCCAAAATCAATCGCGAAATTGTCGTTTATCGCAAAAGCGACGCCAAGTCCGACGTTCCATGCGAAATTATTAGTATCGCCTTTACTGATAACAGAATCGCATAAACCGGGACACCAGTGCCCTGCTTGTGTGCTGGTGGAACCCCAAAAAACTGAATAATCCGATTCCAAGTCTATTTTTGCCCATCCAGCGCCGATTCCGACATACGGCGTCCATGCGGTTCCCGTGTCAAAATCATAATACGCGTTAAAGAAATATGCGCTGGTCTTTATTTCATAGTCTGTAACGGCCGGAGGCTGCGAAAAACCAGAAGAATAACCTAAACCGTAAGTATCTTTATACGATTCATTTTTTATCTTTGTTTTGGCATTGATTCCCCATTCCAGTTCGGTTCTGATTGCGCCGCTTATGGCATCTATCGGAAACGCGATCCCGACTGCCAGCTTGTTCCCAAAAGTGCCGCTGGTTTTATCATGGAACTGTTGGGAATATTGAGGCGTTTGTCCAATTACCGCGCTGTCGGTTTGATTCAGGATGGAATAAGACAATTTGTCAGAAACATAGGGGTTGATTTCGATCGCGTTTGCGGCGGATGTCGTCAATATGGCGGCCATCAAAGTCAGAAATGAGAGTTTCTTCATATATTTTCCTTTTGGGTTATACACGCGATTTAAGCGTGT
>JAISCX010000030.1 GCA_031265235.1 Rickettsiales bacterium | reverse complement strand
CCCATATAGGGCGCGCCACCCGGACCCATGCTATAACCCGCTTGCAATTTTTTTAATCTTTGGTTATATTATTCCCCATTATGGCAGCAAAAGACAATTCTTATTCGGCATCCGATATCCAGGTCCTGGAAGGATTGGAACCCGTGCGTCTTCGTCCCGGCATGTATGTCGGCGGAACGGATGAAAAGGCTTGGCACCATCTGCCTGTGGAAATTCTGGATAATGCGGTGGACGAAGCTGTGGCCGGATTCGCCAACAAAATCACAATAAATCTGATTAATTCGAAAACCATTGAGATTTTCGACAACGGCCGCGGGGTGCCCGTGGACAAGCACCCGAAATATCCGAACAAATCCGCGCTGGAAATCATATTCTCTATGCTGCATTCCGGCGGGAAATTCGATAACAGCGTGTATAAGACATCCGGTGGACTGCACGGCGTCGGCGCGGCCGTCGTAAACGCATTGTCATCGGAAACAATCGTGGCCAGCATGCGGGACGGCCACACATGGACGCAAAGATTTTCGCGCGGAAATACTTCCGGTCCGCTGGAAAAGGGTCCCGCGACCCGCGAGCACGGAACCCGCGTCCGCTTTACATTGGACGACCAGATATTCGGCGCCGCGGCGGCATTCAGGCCGATAAAAATCTATCGGCTTGCGCGGGCCAAGGCATTCTTGTCCAAAGGCGTCAAAATAGAATGGAAATGCAATCCGGAACTGATTACCGAAGACATGCATCTTCCCGCGACAACGACGTTTCATTATCCGAACGGCACTGCGGATTTCCTGGAAGAAAAAACCCGGGACAAGCCGCGCCTGCTGCCCCGGATATTTTCCGGAACCATGGATTTCCCGGACGATTCCGGACGCGTGGAATGGGCGCTGACCTTTCTGACGGACGAAAATGGGGCGGCGTCCGACGACGGATTCTTTGCCAGCTATTGCAACACCATCGCGACGATTGACGGCGGAACGCACGAATCAGGATTTCGAACCGCGATTACGCGCGGCCTTAAAAACTATGGGGAAAAAATAAACAACAAATTGGCGGCGAATATCATAAGCGACGATGTATTCGATTCCGCATGCGCCATTATTTCCGTCTTTTACAAAACCCCGCAATTCCTGGGCCAGACCAAGGAAAAGCTGTCCAACCCGGAAATCGCGCGGTATGTGGAAAAAGTGCTGTCCGACCCGTGGGAAATGTTTCTGGCCGGCGATCCCAAGACTGCGACCGCATTGCTGGAATTTGTAAATAATCTGGCCGCCGCGCGGATTAAGACAAAGCAAGTCAAAGACATTGCGCGCAAAACACCGACCAAGCGGGCGCGCATGCCCGCGAAGCTTGCCGACTGTTCAAAGCACGGCATTGCCGGCACGGAATTGTTTATTGTCGAAGGGGAATCCGCGGGCGGCACCGCGAAACAGGCGCGCGATCGCGCGACCCAGGCCATTATGCCGCTGCGCGGCAAGGTTTTGAACGTGATATCCAATTCGTCGGAAAAATTGGCGGATAACAAGGAAATGAACGAACTTGTGGACGTCATTGGCGCGGGAACGGCAAAGGACTGGGACGAATCAAAGCTGCGTTATGAAAAGATAGTCATCATGACCGATGCGGACGTGGACGGGTCGCATATCGCGTCGCTTTTGATGGCGAATTTCTATAATATGATGCCGCAATTGATTCATAACGGACATTTGTATCTGTCCTGTCCGCCGCTGTATAAACTGACATCCGGCAACGAATCGGTATATGTATCATCCGACGAAGAACTGGAAGAATTAAAGTCCGGCAAGTACAAAGGCAAAAAGATAGAAATTTCGCGGTTTAAAGGTCTTGGCGAAATGATGCCGAATCAGCTGAAAGAAACAACGATGAATCCGAAAACGCGCCGCTTGATTCGCGTGGAACTGCCCCCCCGAACAGGGGAAGGCGCGGAAGATTCCGAAAAAACCCGCACCTTGGTATCGGAACTTATGGGTAAAAAACCCGAATTCCGGTTCAGATTTATCACAGAGCATGCAAAATTCGTAAAAGATATATTCGTGTAAAAAACGCCCGAGCGGGCGTTTTTATTTTTCTCTCTTTATCATCGTGTAATACACGATTTCCCGGCCGTCTATAATTCTTGAAAATGGCAGATCGCCCGCGGTCCAGCCTTCTGATTGCAAAGTCCGGATTGTTGTCAAGCAGTTGCCATCCATGTTTGTAAACATTGTTTTGCCAACAATCCCATCCTGCCCGACCTGTATTTTATTAAAGTTGATGTCATTTTCTTTCATCGCGCACCTTTTGGGGCAATACCGGCCTAAAATTCATGATTCCCGGCAATAAGCACGCACGAACCAGTCTGACCCCGGATTTTCATTACAGACGCCAAGCGGACACGCCGCCAGACTTATTTATTCAACCGTGATTTCGATTTCACGCGCGGTATAGTACCGATTTGCATTCGCGATCACCGGATTATAACGAACGGTCCGAACCGGTTCCGTATAATAATTACGCTGGACATAAAGCGGCACAGTTTGAACGACCGGTGCCACGACGCGCGCCGGCAGCGGCATTGCGCGCGTGCCCATATCGTTTGCAAATACGTGGCTGCAAAGGGCGTTCTTATAAACTATGTATTTGTCTTCGTCAAATTGTCTTGCGGAAAAATCACCATATTGTGAAAATTCATATCTGCAATCCTGATTGTCCTGGGCATAGGACACCCCGCCCTTGTAATAAGTATTTGTACAGGCCGCAAGACCCAGAGCGCCGGCAAAAATTATGGAAATATTTTTCATTTTCATTCTCTTTTTGTTTTGTTGCATTTCCCGATTCGCTCTTCTCTTGACTGTAATATAATACGTATGTTTTTATTGTCAATATTATTTGCCAAACAAATTTGCAAACAAAAACCCCTCTTAAACAAGGGGGGGGGTGGACTTTCCATTCTCTTTTTTTCTTATGATTATTTCTTTATACCCAAAGCTTTGTTCCCAAATAGTTCCATGGCGCCGACGCCGACCGCGACACCGCCGACCACGCCCGCAACCGTCCCCCATGTCCGCTTTGTTTTCTTGGATTCCAGTATCTTGTTCCGCACAAAGACTTCGTCCAGCCAGCCGCCGCATGTTTCCCGCGATCCCGTCTTAAACCATCTTTGCTTGAATAATTCTGTGTTTATATTCGGGTCTTTCGATATTATATCCGCCCTGGCCCAGCATGCGTTGTTATCAGGGGTTTTCGTATCTTCCTTTAA
>JAISCX010000022.1 GCA_031265235.1 Rickettsiales bacterium | reverse complement strand
AAATGCCGCTTTTTAAAGGCGACATTGGCGGAACGCGCAAAGTGCACGTCCCGCTATTTAACAACAACCAAGTTTTGATTTTGTTTTTTCATGCTTTGATTATACATGGTATATCTACGAAAATCAAATTTATTTGATAATTTTCGGATCCCATTTGCCTGTATCCAATTTCTGCAGATCCTTTGGCAAATCTGATGTCTGCATCACGTGCCATACCTGGGTCCGGCCGAACGGGCCGATTTTTCCGCGCACGCGCAACAGGTTTGCATCGTCCTTGTCCGCCCAAATTACGCTTGAATACACGCTGCCCGATTTCGGATCCAGAATTTTTCCGCCATAATACTCATTGTCATCCGCATCCCATTTCATATTCCAGATTATGTCCAGTCCCGCCATTTTCGGTTCGCCCGCGACATTGTCCGCTATGCGGACCGGATTGTTAATCGTTTCTGCAATCTTCGCGCCGTCCGCATCGTAAAGCGCCACAATGCGGCCGCATAATTCCGCACCGCATTCGTAAAGCCGGACGATTGACTTTGCATTGTTCGTCTTGTCATCGATGGTTTTGTAAAATCCTGTCATGGGAAGCGCGGACGCATTTCCAATGAACAGCATAGTTAACATGGCGCAAGGCACTGATCTTGATTTTCTCATAAGAATTCCTTTTTGATTTTATATCGGACGGTGGAATGATAGCGCAAATGTCATCGCCAGCGCAAGCGTTAGTGAGAACATCCGCATTACCATAAACCGCCATCGCCAACACTAGTTCAACATTATGCTGTCTTCATCCACTGTCACGGTCTTGCCGCCGGAAATGCCGACCGCCGCCAATGCGGCGCCAATATCCCTTTGCCCGAACATCCGTTCATCAAAGATGCTTTGCACTCCGCGCGACAGGCATAATTGATTCGCCACGATTTCCGAATTGCACACCGCGATAATCGGCATATCGGGACGACGGCATGATATTTCGCGCGTGGCGTTCCCATCGCGGTCAAACACAACAATCGACGACGCCTTGTTCAGATACGCCATAGACGCCACGCTGCGCGACCAATCGTTTTCCAGAACATTATCCACCCGCCCCCAGTCATAGCTGTTTTCAATGGAATCCGCGTCCGCCGCACCCAGTATTTTCGCCATGGTTTCAACCACCATTTCAGGATAGTCGCCGATGGCGGTTTCTTCGCTGGTCATCGTTGAATCCGCGCGCAGATACGCCGCCGTCGCCACGTCGGAAATTTCCGCGCGCAGCGGGAATTCTTCATGCACCATACTGCCCAGCATCTGCGTCGCGACGATAATCGGCCGGTTTTTTTTGCGGCAAAGGCGGATAAGGCGCCGCTGCACCGCCGGAATCTGTTCGAACGGCATTTCCACGGCCAAATCCCCGCGGGCAACCATCACCGCATCCGCCGCGTCAATTATTTCTTCGGCCCGAACCACCGCCTGGGGGCGCTCTATCTTTACTATTACCTTGACGGGGGCAGTCGTCCGCGCCGTGATAAAATCGCGCACCTCCATCACATCTTCCGGCTTTTGCACGAACGATATCGCGATAAAATCCGGCTCCTTGGTCAACGCATATTCCAAATCAGCGCGGTCCTTTTCGGTAAGAACACTTGTGTCAACCTCTGTATCCGGCAGGTTAAAGCCGCGGCGCGACCAGATTTCGTTTCCGCGCGCCACGCGCGTGGAAACCGTGATTCGTGATTCATGATTTGCGATTTGCGAAACCTCTAATTCTATTTTTCCATCATTCAGCAAAACCCTGTCGCCGACTTTCAATGATTTCAAAACGTCTTCGTCCGGCAATTGCACGCGCGCGGAATTCCCCGGCTTTGGGTCGTTGTCCAGAATAAAAGTTTGCCCGGGTTCGATCGGATAATGGTCTTCGGTTTCAAAATCTCCGATTCGGTGCTTTGGCCCTTGCAGATCGGCGATAATGGCAATCGGTCGGCCCAGCTCTTTGGAAAGGATACGAATTTTATCGAATTTTGCACCCTGAACCGCGCCTGTATCATGGCTGAAATTCAGACGGCACACATTGACGCCGCTTGACACCATGGATTTCAATATTTCATAGTCGGTCGAAGCGGGTCCGATACTGGCCGTTATTTTTGTTAATTTTTGCATAATAGAAACTCCGTTTTTAATAATCATATCCTGCCGGCCGCGTTAAGCGTGACAACTAAATCACCGATTACCGGCTGGTAATTACTTTTTCTTGATTTTATCAATTTCAATGATAACATACTGGACCGACAAAAACAATGAAAGGGGAAAATAAAATGAAGCAGGACAATCACGGCGCCATTGATAACAAGCAGCTGGTATCAATCATAGAGCGGATCGAAAAACTTAACGATGAATCCGCGGCCCTTGCGGCGGATGCAAAAGAAATTTATACAGAGGCTAAATCCATGGGCTTTGACCCCAAATACGTCCGCCAAATGGTCAGACTTCGCAAGATGGACCCGGACGAGCTGGATGAATCGGACGAACTGACCAAAATGTATCGCTCAGCCTTAGGGCTGTAATAAGTGAAAGAAGTGAAATAGTTAAAATATGCGTTGCATATTTTAACAGTGAAAAAGTGATAAACTCTTTTCACTATTTTCACTTCTTTCACTTTTTTCACTTTATGAAAACCTTTACAAAAACCATTGAAGATTTTACATGCCTGCACTGCGGGCATCATGTTCATGGCGACGGGTATACCAACCACTGCCCCAATTGCCTTTGGTCGCGGGACGTCGATATAAATCCCGGAGACCGCGCGTCAAAATGCGGCGGCGCGATGCGTCCGATTGGAATTGAAACCGCCGCGGGACACAGCATAATAATTCATATTTGCGAAAAATGCGGCAAACGGACGCGTATCCGCGCCCGCGACAATGACAATATTGACGCAATCATAACGCTTTCCGCCGACAATGATTTTTTGTTCGGAAAAAAATAAGATTAATTTTTCCTAAGACCGGTCTTTGGGTCTATCCAAACCTGAGCGCGCGCAAGATTCATCATGGGCAGATCGCTTTCGCTGTCCGAATAGGCGCGAACGACCGTCATCGGCGCGCGCGCAATTGCCTTTAACGATTCGACCTTGTTTTCCCCATAATTGAAAAATAAAATCTTCCAGGGGCGCAACGGGTCCGAATTCGATGTGATTATATAATCAAAACCCATATCGCGGACCAATGGAATTATCAAATAATCAGGTCCGGCGGACGAAAGTATCACGATGTTGCCATTCTCCTTTTCTTTCGCGATCTGATCTTTCGCCCAGCCAAACCGGTTCTGTCTGAATTCCGAAATAAACCCGGGCAACAATCTTTCAACCAACGCGGGCGTATAAAACATGCGGAGCATTTCGCGCCATAAAACCGCAAGGCGCGAAATATTTGAAATAATGCACAGCCGAACCAAAACGAATGAAATCAACCACAGAACGGCCCCGCACAATATAACGGGAACAAACAGCCACGGCCGCAGGCTGTGCCGGAAACAATATTTATAAAACCCTTGGTTCGCGTCATCCATTGACAACGTGCCGTCAAAGTCAAAGAGAGTGATTTGTGATTTGTGATTTGTGATTTGTGATTTGCGGTCGATTTTCATTTTTGATTCCTACTTGCCTAATTCTATCAAAAAAAACTTCAAATCACAAATCACAGGTCACAGATTACTTTTTCCTTTTTCTCAATCTTTCCATCAATGTAAACACTGCCGGCGTTAAGAAAAACGTCCAGAATAACGACGCAAGAATTCCGCCGATTATAACCGCGCCCATCGATACTTTCACCCCGTCCGCCGCCCATAACTGGGGGACCAGCCCCGCCACGACGGCGACCGTGGCCATATACAGCATTCTTTGCTTATCAACAAACTGGCCCCACAGCGCCATGGTTCCCGGCGTGCCGTTCTTCATTTCTTCCAGCGCGGGTTCCAGTATCAGGATATTCGTGCTGACGGAAAGTCCGACAAGCATGATAATGGACAGCATCGCCGCGATATTCACGCTTGCGCCGACAAGAAACATAAGAACAAACACGCCCGTGAAACTGGTCAGAATACTTGTGACTATCGTAAACGGATGGGCCAAAGAATTCATTATCGCCGCCAGTACCATAAAGGTCAAAATCGTCGCCAGCAAAAACGCGCGCCCCATTTCGCCGGACGATTCGCTTTGAATTTCCGACATTCCGCCGAACGATGCGGAATATCCCGGCGCCATGTCTATTTTTCCAAATTCCCGCTCTATCTTTTTCTGCACCGGGCCGATCGTAGATTTCCCCAAGTTTATATTAATTTCTGTTATTCGTTCCTTGTTTATTCTTCTGATGTCTGGAATCCCTGCGCCGGACTCTATCGCACCAAGATCATTCAAAGCGACAAATCCTTTGGGTGTTCCGACAAAAACATTGCCGAACATTTCCCGGGTTTTATATTCTTTTGCGAATTCTATCTGTATCGGGTATTCGTTGCCGCCTTCTTTGTATTTATGCGAATCATTTCCATAAAGCGCCATGCGCACAGCAGTGCCGGCGGCCTGATTCGTAACGCCCCAGAATTTCATATTTTCCGATTCAGGCACGAATCTGATTTCATTCCCCGGCACCCCCGCCGCCGGGACCGCGCTTTGAATTTCCGGAATATCGTTCAATATTTTGACCGCGGCTTTCGCGTATTCTTCGCGCCGGGCGTCATCCGGACCGGATATTATCAAAACCATATCGCTGTTGATCGATCCGGACATGCCGATACCCGCGCGAACCTGAATTTCCGTGTCTGGAATATCGGAAAGCGCGGGCACGATTTTACGCGCGATAACCTTGTCCGAATCACGGCGCTTTTCGCGCGGGGTCAATCCGACCTTTACATTTATATTCTGCAGTCCGCGTTCGCCAATCTTAACGGAAACATATTCTATGCCGGAAATCGCCGAAAGCTTTTGCTCTATCGCACGGGCGACAGATTCGGACTTTGCAAAAGTGCTGCCTGCGACCCCGCGCGCGGACACAGTTATTTCATTCATGTCGGTATTCGGCGCGAATTCGTTTCCGATCCATCGCATTGGAATTAATGAAACAGTCAGCGCGATCAACGCGACGCCGACAGCGGACCAGGGGCGCCTTGTCTGCCAATCGAATATCGGACGGAACCAGCCCAAAGGCTTGCGGATAGGTTTGTTATCTTTCGCTTTCCGCTTTACGTTTTTCGTCCCGCGCGCGCGCAGAATTCGGGCAATCATCATCGGCGTCAATGTGAAAGAAAACATTGAAGATATCAGCACCAGATATACGACGGACAGACCGAATTGCTTCATAAACTGTCCGGCGATGCCGCCCATGAACGCCAGCGGCAAAAATACCACCACGTGCGTCATGATCGTCGCAAAAATTCGCACCGTGACTTTTTTGGTGCCGGCAACGGCCGCGTCTTCGGGCGAATGTCCCTGCTCTATCATGCCAAGCGCCGATTCGATCAATATTATGGCGTCCGTAATCAATGTCCCAAGCGCCGTCGCCATGGCCAGCAGCGTCATGGCGTTTATGGTAAACCCGGACGCGTTCATGAAAAAGAATCCGGAAACAAGCGACGCCGGAATCATGACGCTTGCGATTACGGTCGTCCGCCAGTTGCGCGTAAATATCAAAAGGGTCAGCACCGTCAGAAACAGCCCAAGTATTATATCGCGCACGGTGCCGTTGGTTTCATTTTGGACCGCAACCGAAGAATCGGAAATTATCCGCATATGCGGCGCAGAATTATTATCGCCGCCCTTGTCTTTGAAATATTCGTCCATCATACCCTGGTATTTCGGCATGCTGTCGCGCAGCGATTTCGATATCTTGATCGCGTTGCCGTCGGACGCCTTTATCACAGACAGTATCATTACGTCTTTTCCATTAAATCTCGCGCCGGTTGCGGCATCCAATGATTCGTCGCGGACATCCGCTATATCGCGAAGCTTGAACAGCGCGCCGTCCGATGTTGAAATCCGCAGATCGGCAATGCTGTCAACGGATGCGAATTCGCCGATAAACCGAACCGCATTGGAACTGGCGCCCGCGTCTATCCGGCCGGCCGGGATATTAAGGTTGCTGGCGCCGATGGCGGCGGCGACATCCGTGATTGTCGCGCCACGGGCGGCCATTAATTCCGGATTCAGTTTGACGCGGACCGCGCGTCTTTCTCCGCCAAAGACGGACACACTCGCCACGCCCGGCTGCGACGTAATCTGTTGGGACAGTATGTCGCCGGCAAATCTTTCCATCGTATGCGGATCGCCGCCGACCAGCACAATGTCCATAACAGACTCTTGCAGGGGGTTCAGCTTTTCAACAACCGGTTTTTTCATGTCAGCCGGGAATTCGTTGGCCAGCGCATCCAGTTTTGCCTTTATCTCTGCGGCCTTGTCGTTCACATTCGCGCCAAGATTAAATTCAGCAATCACAAACGCGCCGTTTTCAAATGCCTGGGATGTGATTTTTTTCAAACCTGCGACTTCGGATATGGCGTCTTCGGCCTTTTTCACAACCAAGGATTCCATTTCAAACGGACTGGCGCCGGGATAAACGAATGTCGCCGTCGCAAACGGGAAATCAACGCTGGGACGCGATTCGACGTTCATTTTCGGGAACGACACAATGCCCAGCACCACCCAAAACAGGACGAACATGATTGTCGTGATTGGATTTTTTACAAAGAATTTTATCATTTGATTGCTCCCGCCTTGCTTTGCAAAGTGACAAGTGATACCAGGGCCGCGGCAGAATTTGTATTTATTCCGGGACCAGCATCGCTTATTATTCTGCACTTGCCGATCTTCTAATTTTTTGCCCGTTTTCAACATTGCCCAGAATAACTATATCCCCGTTATTCAATCCGGCGACAACCGCAATATCGGCGTCCGCCGCGACCAGTTTTATTTCTTTCCGAACAGCGGTTCCATTTTCAGAAACCATAACGCTGGAACCGGACACCGCGGAAAGCGGCAAGAATGCGCCCGTGTGTTCCATCTCTGCAAACATGCTGCCATCGGGGCCGCTTGTCCGGACCAAAAACAATCCCGTGTCCAGGTCGATACCGCGCGACACGGAAATCACGCGCCCGCCAAGGGACAACCGCTGTCCCGCCTTAAATTTATGAACGCGCGCGCCGGATACATATGCCCTGCCGTTATTGACGGCGATGGGTTCCAACAAAACGTCCTTTTTTATTTCCGCCGTCATCGTTTCGACAGGCGCGCCGGATTTTGCGTTTTCACGCTCTATATTAAACACCTGGCGCGCGCTTTCGCGCGATATCTGAACAACGCGGAATAAAATCCATGCGGCCAGAAATACTGCAATTAAAATATAAATTCTCTTTTTCATATCTATCAGTTGCCTGTTGCTAGTTTCTTTACATTTTCTTCCGACATCAATATATTGAATTTCGCATTCAATACCGCCATATCCATCTGCACGCGCGCAGCAAAGACATCCGCCAGCTCCACGGCGCTGGTCTGGCCCGCGTAAAATCTGTCCGCGGAAATTTTGGCGGCCTTAACCGCCAAGTCGCGCGCAGTCTTCAGCTTTGATAAATTATCGGCCAAATGCTTGTGCTTTGACACCGCGTCGACATATTCGTTCGATTTCATTTTCTTTGACTTGTCCAGATCCTGGCGCACGGCGGCGGCATCCATCGCGTCCATCGTCGCGTTCGCGCGCGCCAGCCCCCCGTCCCACAAAGGCACAGCCAGGTTTATTCCCCAATATGCGGTCTGGCTTTTATTACCGTGCCACATCTGGTAATCCGTATGCGTCGCGATATAGTTATACGCCGCGGTGGCGCCAAGCGTCGGATAATGCGCGGCGCGCCGGGATTGCGCCTGCGATTCATACATGCGCGCTTTTTGTTCCATGATATCCCATTCTGGATTTGACTCCAGAATCAAAGGGGCATCCAGATTTACGAACGAATCGGGAAACGCATCGGTCAGCTTCAAAGGTTCCGCCGCGTCTATGCCCGCCATGATTTTCAGCAGACGGTGCGCGGAATCGCGGTTGAATTCAGCATCCGACAATGCCATTTCCTTTGCCGCAATATCGGCGGATATTTTTACCAGATTCGCCCTGTTCGCGCGCCCTGCGGCGGTTAATTTCTTATGCGCATCGGACGAGCTTTTAAGATTTTCATCCGCGATTTTGACCAATTCGTCGGTCATTTTCGCAGTCCAATAAATCTGGGCGGCGGCGAAACGCACTTCGCGCTGCGCCAAATCATTTCCGGATTCCGCCATTTTTATCGCCGATCTTGCCGCGTCAACGGCATTTCCGATCTTTCCAAAAGTATAAATCGGCATGGATAGAGTCGCGCCCACCATTCCCATATTGTCGGGGAATTCGATAAATCCCGGAATCATATCCGAAGGCAAACCCTGGCTGGCGGCGATGCCCGCAATATTCGCAGGCAGCGCGATCCCCATGGGATCCCCGGGATTTTCAACGTTTATAATGTTCATATACGTTGCGCTTCCTTCTATATGAAACCATCGGTTTGCGTTCACGGAATCAAGACCCGCGCGGGCCTTTGCAAGATTCGCGTCCGCTTTTTTCAAATCCTGGCTTTCTTTCCGGATCATCCGGACGCATTCGGACAACGATAAATCAAGCGCGAATGCGTTTGGCATAAACAATATGGAACCAAGCAAACCGATGCAAAGCTTTTTCAATTTTATTCCCCTTTAATTTTATTTAACAACTCATTCATGGTGCGCAGCGCGGCGGTCAGTTTTTCTTCATCTTTTTTTTCAAGACCGGCAAATATTTCAGCGATGCGCCGCTTGAACCCGCAAATTACATCTTTCGCAAGCTTTTCCCCGGACGCGGTCAGAGAATACCAAGTATTCCGGCGGTCGGAATCATCAACCTGGCGCAGAACCAATCCGTCTTTTTCCAGCGTTTTCAGCACCAGGCACAAATTGGATGCCGGCACCATTTCGCGCTTTGCGATATCTTTCAGTCTGGCGCGCCCGCCCAGATAAAGCCGTATCAGCGTTTGAAACTGTTGTTTGGAATATCCGGTTCGATTCGGGACACACTTGATCCGACCGTTCAGCCGATCCAAGATCGTCATATTTTTCTCAATCAAATCAATAAATTCTTTCTGCGGCATATCCTTTACCTTTTATCATTATTTTTTATAATAATTATAAAAACAAAGGATTTTATTCTTAAATAAATATAATTGCAAGGAAAAAAATCAAAAAAAGTGCAAATGGTTCGGATTGATTTGTAAATTACATATTCTATCAGAACCTATTTGCGTTCTATAATATCAACAATATTCTCGACAGCATTATTCGGAACGCGGGATTTTTCAGCCATTTTGGATAGCCGCGCCGGATTTTCAAATAATTCAGACAGCGTCGCCGCCAGCCATTTTTCGGTAAACTTAACCTGGGCGATATTAAATCCGCCGCCCGTTTTCGCAAACGCCGCGGCATTTGCGGCCTGATCAGGATTTATATTCAAAGGCACCAGAATCGCCGCTTTCCCAATTGTCTGCAATTCTATAACCGTGCTGGCCCCGGATCTGCCAATCACCAGGTCGGATGCCCGCATTTCCCCGGCCATGTCATGAATGAATGATAGCACGTTTGCGCGAACGCCCGACTTTTCATAAAACGCGCGCAATCGTTCCACCGCGTCCGGGCGCGTCTGATGCACGACGAACAGTTTCTTTTTCAACGCCGCGGAAAGCGCGGCCGCCGCTTTGGGCACGATTTCATCAAGAATTGTCGCGCCCTGCGACCCGCCGGTCACGAGAAGCCGGAGATCTTGCGCCATACCGGGGCGCGCGCCGGCGCGAACCCGGGACCGGGCGGGGCCGGAAAGCCCGGAATTTATAAATTCTTGTCTGACCGGCAAACCAGTATAGACAATGCGCAACTTGCACTCTGCGCCCCGCGCTTTGCACCCTGTTCCGGCGACATCGGGAAAACTGGTCATAAGGGTTCCGACCCAGCGCAATGCGAAACTGTTCGCGCGGCCGATCGCAGCATTCTGTTCATGAAGAAATGTCGGAACATTCCAAATCCGGGCGGCGATCACCGCGGGCACGCTGGCATATCCGCCGAAAGACACGACCCTGTCCGGACGAAATATCATAAATCGCAAAACCAGTGCAATTGCCGACACGGAAATCTTGAAAATCGCATACGCCTGCAAGACCCTTGATTTGGCACCGACCCCGGACGCCCAGATAAACGCTATGCCGCTTTGCGCCGGCTTGTTATTTCGGACCATGTCCAGCACGCGTCCGTCTGTTGACAATGTCACGCGATGGCCCCGCCGCACCAGCGCGGAAGCAACGCTTAATGCCGGAAATACATGCCCGCCGGTTCCCCCTGTCGCTATCCATATCTTCATGGATTATCCTTTTTTGGCTGATAACAAGCAACCAGTGATGCCGTCTTGGAAATGAATACGGATTCTATCGCAGATCGGTATCATTTTTTACTTATTACTTAATTGTAAATTATACCATTTTTCCTAAAAACAGCCAATAAAAATAACTTAACAAATCATAGATGATAGTTCAGAATCATGACTATGATTTCAAAAATCAAAGGGCAATATGAAGATTTTTAACAAGATTGTTAGTTTTCCAAGCAGAAAAATCCAACAATATAACGATTCACTTCGCGACTCTGGCGCGTTTCTTTCAAAGTCAGAATGTCTTTAAGTGCCAACATTTAAAGACAGGCTTAATATGTTTTTTCATTAAGCCGCATTTTAATGATACGGCTTTTTGAAATTGCAAAATGGCTTTGATAAAAATCAATCGGATCGACGCGACCCGGCAGATGGGATCCTTCGTCCGCGATGATTCTAAGAAACGCTTCATAAACATAACTAAGCTCGTCAAAATGCGCACGAATATCTTCTGGTTCGCCCAGACCGCTATTTTTTTGCGGCATAGAATTGTATATTTCCAAAAGTTGCGCGCATTCCGCGCCATTAAATATCTGCCTGTCCGATGTTTCTTGCTGCTTGTATTTATACATATCGTTATCAATTGTGCTATATACGCATTGCGCCAGATCAAAAAACGACAATGTCTTTGAATTCAAATCATACAGCACGTTTTCCGGCTTTAAATAATCGTTACAAGACATAACAAATGCCGGCGTTTTGGCACTTTCGTATGAAGACAAAGCGGCACGGCATTCCAGAAATACTTCGAATGACTTGGTTATCTGCAAATTTTCTTTCATCATAACCAATGCATCGTCAAAAGACACGGGGGCGCAGGCATTTAATCTGCCGGAAAGATATTGTTCCAAACTGACTTCTTGGATTTCATGGTGAATATCGTGCAAAAATTCTGCATGCGCGAACAATACATCCTGCTGATCCTGCTTTGACAGCGAATCAAACAATTCGCGGGTCAGCGGCGCGCCCGGGGCCAATGTTTCATATTTGTTCAATTTATCTATTTCGAAAACCTTGGGAATTTTATATGTCCGGCCCGGCAATGCATTTATGATATCCGACACTTTTTCTTTGGCAAATACTTGTTTATTATGCCAAATTGTGGGCCCGTCGTTCCATCCGCCGAAACATTTCATTACGATATTTTCGCCATAAACATCATGATCGATCATATACGCATCGGATTCATGCCCGCTGCCTAAAAAGCGTTGATTGCGAATCATTTTATAGCTTTATCTATTGTTAGCTTTAGCAAATTCAATTTTTCGAAAATTTTCTGCGGTTGCTGGTGCCGATTGCCCCAAATTATCATATACTATGACCATATTGGCAATTTCTTTGTGTAAATTATCAAATGTTTCAACTGTTCTCGCCACATCACCTGTATTTCGTAAATCATTATGTGCTATATCAATTTTTGTTTTGTTTGTATCGTACAGTATCTTTGCGATATAATAAATACCCATAGAACATAGTGTATTATCTGCGTAAAAAATCAATTGGTCGCCAGAATGCAAATTTAATAACATTTCTGGCGCTCTTTTAGTTGGATTAATAGTGTATTTGGAATAATAATCTACAGTTGATCGAAATATGTCTGTAATTTGCACATCTGTTCTTGGATTTTCTTCCACAATCAAATTTTTTAATGATTGCGAATAAAAATCTCGCGTCAAATAACCAAGATTATTTTGTTTTAATCCTTTTCCATCTCGTCTTAAAGAATAAATAAAACTTGTGCCATAAAGAGAAACACCCAAGCCACTAGGAATAATTTTCCGTCCAAACAGGGATTTTATCAAGAATGCTCTTATCCCCATTTCTGTAATACATATTGGATTGGAAACATCACTGCTAGATAGGTCCAATGTAGGGACAGTGATAGTCGCTTTTATAGCCATTTTCATATTCAATCGCCTTAACTGTCCCTCCCATCCAACATTCTATTAACATGATTATAAACTATAAAATTAAATATGCAAATAGTTATAAACTATTCTGAATCAGCCCGTTTTTATAAAAGTTAGACTATAACTTTTACTTTCGAACCTGATTCTTTTGTTGCTTTGTCCCAGCAGATTAGGGATTTTATGGGAAAATCAAATTTGTGATTTACACACTTCCCATAATTCTGGAAATTCTTTGGTGCCCATATCCGATTCTGTAAAGTGCCCTTTATCATTAAATTCGTGATATATTATTTTGTCCCCATAAATCTCTTTGATTTTTGCAACTGAACGCAACACCATATCCATATCATCGGATGAAACAAACAGGTCTATTTGACCAACCCTATCGGGCAAACTTTTATCCAATTCTAAGTTTGTATAGTAGTTATTCAATAACCTATCTGGGTCTATCCAAGGGGCAACTAACACAAGGTGCTTTATTTCGATTTCCGGGTGTTCTGATAAATATTTTAAAAGAAATCCTCCACCACAAGAATGCCCAATCAAACTTGTTTCTTTATTAATTTCTAATCTGGAAAAAACTTTAACGTCATCGTTATAGATTCTGTCGGGCACCCAAGAATGCACAAAATTAGGGCTTTGGCAATCTATATCTGCAAGTAAAAATCTTTGTTGCAACCAAGGCAGCCAGCTTTTAGCGTTTGACGGAATCAGCTGTTCCAACGCGTATTCGTGGCTTTTATTAACCCCATGACAAATTATTGCTCGTGCTTCTTCTCTATTCATTGTAATATCCTGTATTAAAAATGTTTCTTTTGGAATATTCTGCCATTGCCTGATTTCAAAAATGCTTCAAATTTTTCTGCTTTTTCTTGCGTGTTAAATGCAGAATAATAATATAAATTCCAAGGTTTGAATTTATTAGTGTGTATAGAAAACCCAGAATTGTGGTCTTTTATACGTTTCTTTAGGTCGATGGTATAACCAACATAAAAATGTTCGGGATTATTTATACTTTGTAAAATGTAGACATAGAACATTGCGAGTCACCCGCTTACATTCGCTACGCTCATTACAGCAAGGCATTCCGTTTCTCTAACTCTACATCTCGCCTGCTGACGCAGTCTCGCTGTAGCGTAAGCGAAAGCGGATGGTTGGAAAAAATAAACAACTTTATAACTTCCGAACCAACACTTTTTACTAATCTAACCAATCAAATCCTTAATTTCAAGGAAAAACTGAAAACAGAGGATCCTACAACCTATGCATTAACGAAGTTATAGGGTATCGGCGAGCTTTGCCGGCTCCGCTCGGGTCGTTTCCGACTTCAACAAAACCCTCTGTTAACGCTTTACAAGGTCGTTATCGTTCCATAAAATTCCCCTTTTTCTTGCACAAAGTCGTAGAAGACCGATTTTTTATTAAATCTCAGTTCTATATTACAACCAGAGGTTGAAATTATGAAAATTGAGAAAATAGATATTATTGTTGAAATCCCGCTTGATTTGTCCCAAGACCAAAAACTGCGGAGGAGTGCATACGTTGTGGCCGAAATACTAAAGCACCGCGATTGGAATCAAGAGATTGAAAAGAAAATAACCATTCGCAACAAAAAGGCGACTGGATCCCCCATAATTGAATTACACACGGTTTTAACCCCCAGTATGACAGGGGATGATTTGGCGGCACTGGCGGCGAAATTCATAGATTTGATTAAATGACTCCTTGGCGAATTACGTGCCTTTACGTGCGAAATCGTAAAAAGAATATGTGTTTTTTAGTAAGAATGTCGGATTTCTGCGATTTATTTATATTGTTTCAACAAAAATTTTGCAAAACCTTTAATTATCTCACACTTTTCTGCAAAAGCAAGCGAACAATTGTGGATTTTTACTGAAAAAGTTTTCTGAAAAGGTGAAAAAAACTCGTTCTAGTATATATGCATGGGTTAATTCGCATATTGAAAAACTGGAACGGCATCCCAAAACATAGCGTCGGGGTAATTGTGGAACGTGCCCTTGAAACCGCCAGGGTCAATTTTGTGGGCCCCGACCGCATAGAATACGTTCCATGGGATTTTGTCGTTGAATTTGACCCCTGCACAAAAGACGATTCCCACAGAGTCTGCGCTACGTGCCACCGATATTTACCTATTAAAAATTTCAAGCCGAACCGAACCACTGCTGACGGCAGAATAGTCCGCCGACCACATTGTAAGGACTGCCAAAAAGAAATAGACGGAAAACCGGTAAGCTCCAAAGACCGCAAAGAATGGAATGAATCAAAACCGCCTAATTATCAAGTCTGGGAATGCCCGATATGCGGAAAAGAGCTAATTCCTGGTTTGACCTGCATACCAAATCTAGACCACGACCACCAGACGGGAAAAGTGCGCGGTTGGGTATGCGGAACCTGCAATACAGGCATGGGCAAGTTTAATGACAGTCCAGGGATGCTAAAACGCGCGATGGATTGGATTAAACGGATGCAGACCTGATTACGCGGATACTGAATGCGACCTTGGGAATCTTGCGTAAACAAGGGCTACATGCAAACGATATTATTACAGGTAAGGACTCACCATGGTCGTATCTGTAATTTTATAGGATATTATTGGTATGACTCATTGGGCGACCCCGCTGTCCCCAAGTAGAGTTTTATACTTATAAGGAGATAAAAATATGAATACAGCAAAATACACATAAACACCAACCATTCAGATTTACATCCAGAATGTAATAACGGAAAAATATATATAACCCCACCCTTTACGTCATTCTGCTTATTCTCGGGTCATTACAATTAAAGAGAAACCATTATGAATTACCATCCTGAACAAACTGAAAAAGCTCAACAAATCATAAACGACTGGCTGGATGAATTTATGTTCAGTCATTATTTCACAATCAAAGTCCCATTGGGGGCTTATAAATCTGGGTTTGATGGGTCTTATAAAATTTTGCGTAAAATTGTAAAGCGATATGAAAAAGAATTAGTCGGCAGATACTGGCACAAAAATCCAGTTCATTTTATCGGAATAGCGGAATTAGGGGAACGAAAAATCTGGCACTGGCACCTGTTATTGTGGGGGCATAAATATACGGACGAGCAATTACAAACCGCGCTAATCAAAACACGCGACTATATGGAATTATCCGAAAATACGTTGGATATACGCCCGATAACCTATACTCCAAGCCGTCTGAACGGATATAACACCAAAGAGATTATAGCTGATAATCATGGACGATTTAATACCGATAGAATTATATGTTCGGATATTATTTTTGACCTGCCAGATTAAACCCCAAGTAAACCAGTCCGAACCACTGCTGACATATATCTAAAATTTGATTGTAATTTTTGTCTTTGAGTTCGGACTTGAATATATCGATTTCCGCATCGTCTAAATAATCCCGGGCGAGCCGATGACACAATCCCAAAATATAAAATACGTTTCCTTGCGGACTCAACAGGTCAATTACTATCCCAGCCGGTATTCGTGCCGAATTTATTTTGTTTTGATTTTTCTTTATGGCACGAAGTTTCTTTTTAAGTGAATTTATAGTTTCCATTTTTCAACCTGTTATTTTTGTATGTCGCGAATCCAACGGCCATTCGCGTCAAATAAATGATTATGGGTTGAAAACGAATTTGAATTGGTTATAACATAGTCCGCACTATACGAAACTAATTGACCCGACACCCTTGCGTATTCTCGGTTGTTTTCGTCATATAAACTGACTTGATTTCCGGACTGGCGGACATAAGCGATTTTCATTTTTTACCCCTTAGTTATAACGATTCTATATCGCGTAAAGGGCGGTCGCACAGGTAAAAATGAGTATTAAAAAAAAAGACGGATATAAATCCGTCTTTCCCGATTAGTTGCATTTATGCGATTTGTTTTTCAGGTATGTTTTATAGTCAATATCTTTCAATGTGTATTTTGTGGGTCTATATGCTTTTACTGAATTCACACCACCGGCAGTAGTTTGATATTCATAAACCCCATCACGTTTGTATAAAATCTGCTTTGGATTAAATAAATCTTGGTTTGCGTATTTGTCAGATGTATAAGCAAACACAGGACAATAACCAAAATTGCAACTATTTACGAACACTCCATCGGCTGCAAAATCAGAAACTAGATAATCCAAGACAAGCAATTCGTCTGTGCCCAATTCTTCTAGAATTGCATTATATTTTGCTTTCGCTGCGGATTGGGCATTTTCACAATCTGTATTTTTGTGCTTTTCTGCGGTTATTCCTTTGAATGCGTATGCGGTCAACTTATCTTTGGATTCTTGTTCGCATTGCTCACGCTCGACAGTTGTTACACTATTGGAAACATTACAACTGAATTCATTTCCGCTATCTCTATATACATACTCTCTATATTTTTCAAATAATTTCAAAAAATCTTCATCTGATTTTATCGCAGTATCTGGCAAATATTTTGCATAGTTAAAATGACCTGCCTTTGATTTTCGTGTATTTTCTCGTCTATATAAGATACACTCATCGCTATTATATTTAGAGAAATAATTATAACTATGACTATAAAGGCAGTCTATATTTATATCAGGTTCAGTCATATATGATATGATTGTTCTTTCTCTTAGGACATCATTGAGATTATTAGTATCCATGCTGATGCGTGCTCTGGGTTCGCCGTCATAATAAAATTTATCATAAGTTTCAAGAATCTTTAAAACATCCGCTTTTTGCGATAATTCGGCATCCAACTCTTGCCCCTCTTGGCTGGCGTCATTAGTAATTTGTTGATGCAATTCTGTTTTGGTTAGACCACAAGCGGAGAATAAAGCAATACCACAAGAGATTAAAAATAGTTTCTTCATTTTAGACCCTTTGTTATAAATAAAACCGCCATAGGATATGGCGGTCGGGTATTTTCAAAATCACTCGTGATGACTCCGTGGCTTTCGGCGAACCTATTGTATAACCACAGATACCCGACCATAAGGTCAGGCAATAACGGCGCGAATTGCCATTATGCTCAAAGTGGATAACGGCACCTTCGCACCGCACGAGTGAGCTTTGAAAAGCCCCGAACCAATATCCCTATTGATTCAATGCCTATTATATTTCGGAAATTAAGAAAAGTAAACTGGAAAAAACAAGAACTTTTAATCGTGGAAATACGCGGCAAGTCCGATTTCTTTATATAAAAGCCATTTTATAATTCTGTCTATACGATGCGATAACGAATTTAGAGAATCGTCTTTCAATCTATAATCGTCCTCTTTCAAACTTTTGAGTATAGCCGCATTTAGTTTTTTCGGCTTGCCGTTTATGTAAGGATGTGTAATAAAATTCCGTAATTCTGATAAAATGTCCGATACATTGTTTTTTGCGTTCAGAATATCCTGTTTGGATATTTTTTTAATTCTTTCTTTATCTAGCCCAGGCTGTATAAATATAGTCTTGAAAATATTATTATGAATTGAATTTATGGCCGATTTTACATCCTTCCTATTATCAAACTTATTTGCACCCTTTGATATCATATTTCCATACGTTTCTAAGAGTTGAACTTGTTGGGATATACGATTTTCTGGAAATTCATTTTCACGAAATTCATAAAAATCAGATAAATATTCAATCATACCTTGTAATTTACGGCCTTTTTTAATGAATTTCTGCAACGTCTTATCTAATACCGGTTCTATATTTGGAAAATTTGTCTTTCCGTAGCTTGAATTCCAAGAATCCCATTTACTACTATTTATCGCCCACGGCATTACATCCGAATAAAAAGACGACATGCGGTCATTCTTTATATCCCTACAATAAAGATATTTAACTTTGCAAGCCTCTTTGCCTATGCAGGTAAAAAATTCCATAAGATAATACACAATATTATAAAAATAATCTAAGGGACGCGGCGCTTTTGATACAATTTCTATTTTAGATGTTTGGTAGATATTCATTCCCCAATGCCAATCCGCAACTACTGGCAATGACGGGGTAGAGTGAATTTCTATTTGTAAATTGGCTGATATTTTTATGATTTTATGAATTGTTTTTACTGGTATTTCTATTTTTTCAATATTTTCATTAAAACAGGGAAATCCGTCCGCATCTCTATCTGGCAAACACGGATTATTATCTTTATCCAAATACACAACTTTATTTTGTTTATTCTTTATCAAGGTAGTTCGTTCAGGAAATAGCCATTTATTAAAATTATCTATTTCAAGAGTCATTTTATTAAATGTGGTTTTTTCCGTTATAAACTTCGCGTTTTTATCATCTGGGGCAAGGGTCTCAAATTGCGCTAAATGCTCAAAACTTAATACATTCTTGCTTTTTATATTATCCTTATCTTTTGAGAAAATTGTTTCTGTTTGGCAATTAAAAAAGGTATAATTGCTGTAATCGTTATCAGATGACGATTTTAATTGTGCAAAAACCTTGCCATATTTTCTCCAATTCAACCCTTTTTCGATCTGCTCTAATACTATAAT
>JAISCX010000017.1 GCA_031265235.1 Rickettsiales bacterium | reverse complement strand
GGTGCCCTTGTTGGAATCCGGCGCGATAGACCTGTCAAGGTTCGAAAATGCCATTGACGCGGCGGTTTTGGTCATGGGCCGGGATCAGGTTCCATTCGCCATGTCGGTGTGCGCACGCTTGCGGGATGCCGGAATTGTCGTTGTGCCGTATCTGGACGCAGATAAAAAGTTCAAGAATCAGATGGAATTTGCGGACAAAATTATGACTAGATTCAGTATAATAATAGGTGAAGATGAAGTTGAAAGTGAAAAACTGACAGTAAAGAATATGAAAACAGGAGACCAGCAGAGCCTATCTGTTTCCTGTCTGATTGATATGCTGAAAACAACATGTCGCGAGAGTATTTAAAATGATATTGGATCAAAAGCTAAGAGAAATTCAAACGCATGCGGCGGAAATAGAATCCCAGATGAACGCTGGGACGGCATCCGGCGCGAAATTGGCAAAGCTGTCCAAGGAATATTCAAGGCTTGCCCAAATATTGCCGATAATATCAGAATATTTTCGTGTTTTGGTCGGAATCAAAGATGCGGAAGAGATGTTGGGGGACCCGGATTTAAAATCTCTGGCTGATAAGCAATTGTTTGAATTCAAAGAATTACTTCCTATTGTTGAACAAAAGCTTCAAATATCTTTGCTACCCAAAGACGATGCTGACGACCATTCTGTCATCATGGAAATCCGCGCCGGCGTAGGCGGCGAAGAATCTGCATTATTTACCGGCGATCTGTTTAATCAGTATAAATCTTATGCTTTGCGGCATGGTTGGAAAATCGAAGTTATCGAAGAAAATGCAACCAGTCTTAATGGTTATAAAGAAGTGGTTTTCAAAATCATAGGCCAAGGGGCATACGCCCGTCTGAAATTTGAATCCGGGATTCATCGGGTTCAGCGCGTCCCGGAAACAGAGGCCAGCGGCCGAATTCATACCAGCGCCGCATCTGTCGCGGTAATGCCAGAGGCAGAAGATATCGATGTGACCATTGATGAAAAAGATCTGCGGATTGATACTTTCCGCGCCCAAGGGGCGGGCGGCCAGCATGTCAATAAAACAGACAGCGCCGTCCGCATCACCCATATCCCGACAGGAATTGTCGTATCCAGCCAGAACGAGCGTTCTCAGATACAAAATCGTGCGTTTTGCATGGCGGTGCTTCGTTCAAAAATATACGAAAAACAAAGACAAGAACAGCAAAGTTCAATAGACAGTTCAAGAAGATCAATGGTGGGTTCCGGCGACCGGTCAGAAAAGATTCGCACCTATAATTTTCCTGAACAGAGAGTCACGGATCATCGTATAAAACTGACCCTTTATAAACTGGATGACATTCTGGGGGGAGGGGTTGGGTTGGATGAAATGATCGACGCGTTAATTGCCGCCGATCAGTTGGAACAACTTGCAAATCTTGGATAAGGCATTCCGATGAAGCCGAAAGATATTAAATTTATTGCAATTTCAGAGCAAGGGCCGGAAATCTGGCAAAAATTCGCGCATGTCGAATATTCCGCCAGTCAGAAACTTTTACCCATTGACAAGAGCACTGTTCATCAGTTGAACGAATCTGAAATGTATTTGTATCACGAACGATATTACACTTTGCCTGAATTGACTGATTACAAAGAAGAGGGGATAAATTATGCCTTTGCGGCCGTTTTAAATGATAATCCGGCAGAAATTCTGGGATTTCTTAGCGGCAAATTATTTATAAGAGAGCGCGTGGCATCTGTCAACGCACTCTATGTCCTTGGCGATTTACAGCGGAAAAAGCTGCATATCGGAAAAAAACTTTTGAAAGCCGCCGAGAAACTGGCAAAAAGAAAAGGAATTTGTGAAATGTCGCTGACCGCCACGGAAACCGCGCAGAATTTTTATATAAAAATGGGATTTGTTAATCGTTGGAATATGCACAAACGACTGTAAAGAATAAAGAATCACGTGTAACCATGTGGCGTAAAAAAACAGACAAATAGGGGGTTAAAGTTTGCGTACTAAAAAGGCGCATAATATATATTATGTTGACTTTCTATATAAAAAATGGCTGATTTTCGGCATTTATTGTTTTTATACACTTTGTGAATTTTTGTAAATTTAAGATAATTTTATGAAAATGTAGTGCATCTTATACAGTATAAAGCTTTATTTTCTTATTTCTGTCCGTTTTTTACCCATTTGCCGAAAGAAGTATTAAAAAAACACCGGAAATTTGGGTATTGGTGTTTTTGCACTATTTTTGGGATTTTTGGTCAAATTGGTCAAAAAGGAAGCCCCCATCTGCCCGAGATAGGCTGTGCAATTTTAGCAAATTAAACCAATTTTCCGCTTGCATATCTTTGAAAAAAATCCTATGATGTATCAGTGTAAAGCGAATTATTTTAGACTTGATTAACCCACAGAGAGAATACCCAGATATGAAAAAAATTGAAAATGTTGCACCAACCGCAATAGATGCTCATATTGGACAGCGCATTCAGTTAAGGCGAAATATGCTTGGACTGACCCAGAAGAATTTGGCTGAAAAATGCGGGGTGACATTTCAGCAAATGCAAAAATATGAAAAGGCGTGCAATCGAATCGCTGCATCGCGCCTATATCAAATCGGGCTTATTTTGGAATCGCCCGTGTCGTTTTTCTTTTCAGGGCTGCCGCATCAGACGGTTAATAATATACTGATGCCACAAGGTCTGCGCGACGAGGCAGAGGCAGTGTCCGCAAAATTTAAAGTCGCAGAGCCAAGCAAGGATGATCCGTTGGGCAAGAACGACTCGTTAAAGCTGATCAATTTATATTGGAAGCTGCCAAATGATATGGCGCGGACGACAGTCATGAATTTGCTGAAAACATTGAATGGCGTTTTATAAAAAAATTGGCTTTTTTGGGGGTATAATTCCCCCTATTTTATTATTTTGACAAATTTTTTTTATTTGATACTATATGTCCCAACAAAAGGGGCAAATTATGTCCAAGCAACATTATTATGATATCAAATATCCTTATAAATATTCCGTGCTGGACGATGACGGCCGGCTTTATAGTTTCTATACGATAGATATGAATAATATAGTTAAAATCTATAGCGCGCATATGCCGGGCTGTGGCATGCCAAAGACCTTTTTTGATTGCGGTGCCGGACCGGGCGAATTGATCCGCCAGGCCCAAGCCCTGGGAATTCAAGCCTTTGGAATGGATGTAAAAAGATATCCCATTGTAAAGGCGGTTAATTATGACGCTTTGGCGACGGCAAGAATTCCGCCGGAGATCGTGCATAATTTAAAGCTGCGGCTGGATAGGCTGATGCTTATAGATTATTCCGCCCAGCAGGACAAAATAGAAATCGCATCCATCGCAAGTTATAATAAAATTGTTGATGCTGATCTGGCTTTTTGTAATGGAACTTTGACATATCTGACCGAAGCGGAATTGCCCCCTGCCCTTGCGCGTTTGTCTTTTTCAAAAATGCTTGTCGCAATACACAATACATCCGAAGACATTGCGGCTGCGCAGAAATTCGGCGACGATCTGCTGGGCGGTGAAAAAGTGTTGGGCGCGCCCAGGAAAAAAAGATTGATAAAGCCGCGGGACTGGTGGACGAATCGCTTTCACAAGGCTGGGTTTGACACTGAATTTGACGAACAGTTCGGATGCTTTTGCGCAAAACCACGCCGGGTAAATTCGCGCTAAGCAAAAACTTTGTCATCCAAGGATTTTTTTCTTTTCGGCGTCGAATTCCTGTTTGTTAATTGCGCCGGATTTATATAGTTTGTGCAGTTTTTCCAATTTCTCAATATCTGTTTGGTTTGCGTATAAGTCCGCACCCGGCGCCCATACCAGCGACAGAATCAGCGCGACCAGCCATGTTATCCCGCATATAATTCCGAACCATGACAGGACCGCGATAGACGTGTATTTGCCGCCGTCGATATTGCGATTGCGCGCGACCATCATTGGGATTTGAATTAAGAATATCGCAATTAAAACAACCGCGACGATTAACATAAAAATTAATAATGTTGGCATTGTGTTATGTCCTGTTATGAGATTTCTTTTATCCTGCGGATACGGCGTTCAATTGCTTCAAACGGAGATTCAAGAAATGCCGTCACGGTCAGCATCGCAACCTCTGGATCTATGTCTTCCGCAGCCAGCGCCAGCACGTTTATATCGTCGTGAAATCTGTCTTCGCGCGCTTGCTCTGGCCGGTCGCATCGTGTTGCGCGGATATGCCGGAATCTGTTCGCGGCAATCTGCGCCCCGCCCCCGAATCCGCATATAACGATTCCGCGCGACGCGGGATCATTCAGCATTTCGTCTGTAACGCGCTGTGTTACTTCTGGAAAATCCACCATGACCGACGGGTCGTCCGTGCCCATGTTTACAACCTGATAACCCGCGGCCGCCAGCATTTCTGTCAGATATAGTTTTAGCCCCACCCCGCGGTGATCGGCAGATATATATATTTTGGATATAATTTTATTCATTATTGCCCGTTCGGTCCCCCTGCCCCTTTTATTTCTTTATGTTCGCAATGCCGCTGACTTTTCTCGCAACCAGTTTGCATCCCAGACCGTCATTGTCGGATATATTCAACTTTACATACGACAAAGTGCCCGTCATTTTCGCATCTGAAAATATATTCGCAATGCCGACTGTCGCCGGGCCTTCCATGGTGCCGTGCAGAAAGAATTGTTTTGCCGTGACACGGCCGATGACATGTCCGCCGCGTGCGATTATGATGGTGTCGCCGCGGATCTGGCCATGGACGATTCCATGAATCTGGATAATGCCATCGGTTTTGATTTCACCGACGGATTCGGCGCCCGCCCCTATGATCGTGGGGCTGGTTTTTTCGGTGGAATTCGTAAATGCAAACATTGTGCTAGCCTTTTTATTCGTTAGCCGAGACTTATCAGCCTATTTGTCTTCTTTTACAAAGTTATACGGATTGAACGGCGCGCCGTTGTATCTGATTTCATAGTGCAGGTGCGGTCCCGTAGAGCGTCCCGAGCTGCCGCCCAGCCCCACGACTTGGCGCGGCCGGACAGTATCCCCGCGTTCCACGTTAATTCTGGACAGGTGCGCATACAGTGTTGTAAAGCCCAAGCCATGATCAATTTCAACGGTTTTGCCATATCCGCTGCGTTCGCCCGTGAATATTATCTTGCCCGGCGCCACGGCCAGCAGAGGCGTGCCGACCTTGCCGGAAAAATCAATGCCTTTGTGGGATGCCGGTTCCCCGTTAATCGGATCCACGCGCGCGCCATAGGCGGAAGTAATATGCACGCTTTGCACCGGCGCGCCGATCGGCAGCATCTGCGAGGCGCGTTTCATTCCCTGCCACAGCTCTATCTTTTCAGCCAGCTCTTTATATTTCGGATCCGCGCTTTCGTCAAAAGAGAACGGCGCGACGACAGAACCCACGATAGAGTTGCTGATATTAAGCGCTTTCGCGGCGATTATCTTGTCGGACAGGCCGAGCGACGCCAGTGACGCGGATATTTTTTTCATGTTCTTTACCAGCACGTCGCTGCTTTCTTTGACCAGCTTTGTCACGCGATCCACAATCTGCGAATCCGCGTCCGATATTACCAGCATGGTTTCTTCAAGGGATCTGTTCTGGGTGCGCAGCTGGAAATTTTCTTCACGGGTCAGTTCGTATTCAACATACAAATCCGAATACTTTGCGAATTCCGGCGCATATTCTTCATCCGTGAACATATTGTTAAGGCGCGCGGATACCATCTCTATCTGGCCCCAGGTGCTGACGCGCTTTTTCAATAGGCTGTCTTCATCCGCTTTTGAAGTCTTTTTTCCGTTCATAAGCTGGTCGTCGATCGCATTTATCTCGTGGTGAAGTTCGGAATATTTTTTATAGAACATGTTCAGATCGTTCATATGCTGGGCATGCTGGATACGGCATTCGTTCAATTGGCGCGTGCGGCGTTCCAGCATCGGACGGTGGTAAATAAAGACATAGCTGGACCATGCGGCCCATACAAACAGCCCTATTTTCGCACAGAATTTTAAAAACCGCGCGCGCGTGCTTTGATGATAATAATCCAGGTTGCCGCCGCTGGATATGGCGGTCACATCCTGGTCTGGAAATACGTGGCTTACAATGCGCCAAAACACGCGGAATGGCGCGGTCAGCAGGGATTTAAGAGACGAAAAGTATCGCGTTATGAAATTTAGCATATCGGGGGAAGTTTAGCCCAAGGAAAGATAGTTCGCAAGGGAAAAATCAATTTCTATGGCCGTCTGCATGTATTCACAGTCCCTCGTGTATGTCCAATACACGTCGGGCCTGCGAATCCTATGCATTCGGCTCATATAAATTGATTTTCGGGGTTGATTGCTGTGTTACTTTGTTATTTTTTTAAGCTGTTTACCCAGCTTTTCGCCAATATTCTTCACGGGGATCAGCGAACCGGCATGCGATTTGCTGTCTGGAACCGGCACCGGCTTTATGCGCGAACAGCAGTAAGGACAGATTGTCGCGGCGACATTTACGGTTGCCATCTTGCAATACGGACAGGTGCGCGTGGTCACTTTTTTATCACGAATCTTGTTCATTATTTTAACGAACATAAATACCGCAAACATTGTGATTATAAAGCTGATGATGGCGTTTGCGAACAACCCTATGTTCAGCGTTGTTGCGCCCGCGCTTTGCGCGGCGGACAACGTAGCATAATGACGGCCGCCTTCATGGACAAGGTTTTCCAGCATTCCGACCTTTGGATCTTTTAGCACCAGGAAAATTTCAGAAAAATCAACCCCGCCCAGCAGCAATCCGACCGGCGGCATGATAATGTCTTTGACCAGAGAATTCACCACGCCGTTCATGGTCGCGCCGACGATGACGCCGACGGCCATGTCGACCGCGCTGCCCTTTTCCGCAAAATCTTTGAATTCTTTCAGAAAGTCCTTAAGCATGAAAAATCTTTGTTTTTTAACACCGAATTGAAATAGGTCATTATTTCTTATCCGTCGTTTTACTTTTTTTTATCGCGCTCATGACCTTTGACAGCGTCTTGTTCAGGTTTTCGTCCGCAGTCTCGACGGTTATGTCCGCTTTCCCGTATATCTTATATCTTTCATCTATTAATTGCGATAGGATCTTCTTGCTATCCGTGTTCAGCAGCTGCGGCCGCGTATCGCGGAAATTAGTGCGCTTTACCAGCAGATCCAAATCCGCTTTCAGCCATATAGACAAAGCCTTGCCCAATACGAATTCCCTGATTTCCGGGGTTATGAACGCCCCCTCGCCCGTTGAAATCACTTTCAAATATGGCGGCGATGTCAAAAGCCGTTCCAGCACGCGCATCTCGACCCGACGGAATTCCTGTTCCCCGTATAGTGAAAATATGTCGACGATGCTGCATCCGGCCGCCGCTTCGATTTCTTTATCGGAATCGACAAACGGGATATCCAGTTTCCGCGCCAGCATTCGTCCGATGGACGTTTTGCCCGCGCCCATCAATCCAACCATGACAATGGGCCGGTCCAGTTCGAAGTTTAGTTTGTTATTCATAATATAGCGCCCATTTTGGTAAGAATTTTTTCATTGTCCATGAACAGCCCCGGCCAAATTTTTGTCCCCCCGTTCGTGCCCGTTCGTGCCCGGACGATGCTGCGTTCCGCGACTTTGTCTTTTCCTATTTTAGAGAATAACGGTATTACCTCTATATCGCCGGCGCGGCCCGCGACAAGCGCCGCGGTGATTTCCGATGACGTCGCGGCGTCCGTTATGCAGTAAAAATATCCGTGCGGGCGCACGCGCCGCAAACATGCGCGCACCCAGTCGTTAAGGTTTACATTATGGTGAATAAATTTTTCATTCCCTTTTCTCGGCGTTCCTTTGAAATAAGGCGGATTTGTCATAACAACGTCGAATGTGCGGTCTGTCTTCCAGTTAAGAATATCGCCGTGAATCAATTCTATCTCGCGATCGTTCAATTTGGCGTTCGCGGCGGCTTCATCCAGCATTGTTTCAGAAATGTCTATGCCTGTAACTTTTGCACAAGGCACGCGCGCAAGCAGGCAGAGCGCCGCCCCGCCAGTGCCGATACCGGCGTCCAGCACGGAAAATTCTGATTCGGGATCATGGTTCTGCATTTTGATGCGAACGCTGGCCGCCAGAAAAACCGCGTCGCCCGTCACATTATAATCGCCGCGATTGAATTTCACGCGGCCGTTTAACACGGTAAAAAAGGCTTGTTTTTGTCTCATGAGCTTATATAATAAAGCATAAAATATATTCGGGTCAATAATTAAAAGGAAAAATTTATGATTGACGGTTCCATGGTTGTGCAAAGCGCGATCAGCAGTTTTAACAATGCCGCGCTGGCGGCGCCGGATTTTTTCTGGATGTCGGCCCTGTGCCTGCCGATTTTTATAGCGGCATGGATTTTTGCCGGGCAGATATACAACAGATTTTTTGAAAACGGCAAATGTGACGCCTGCATATTGGGGATTGCCGCAATTGCGATATGGATACTTTCGCGGCAGAATTTCGGCGTTCTGCGCGAAAATTTTTCATGGGCGGGGATTCTGCTGACGATATGCCTTTTCCTTGCCGCGGCGCTTTTATCGCGCCGTTACTTTGACGGGGGCACGCGCCTTTCGGCATTCATAAAAGTGAAAGAAAAATACAAAAAGTGGACGGACGGTGCGGTTCCGGTAATAATCGCCGCGGCAGTATTTGCCTGCGCCCTGCCCGATTGGAAAATGGGTTTGGTCCAGCTTGCGGCGGTTGCCGCCGGCGTTGTCTTGGGATATTGCCGCCATGCGAAAAGCAGAAAAAGCCTTGACCCCGAAATGCCGGCGGCGGCCGCAATGTTTCTGACGACGCTGGCAATGACATCCCAGCCTGAATTCCTGCGATTCGGCCAGATGGGGAATCTGACCGTAATCCATATCTTGTTTTTGTCGGCCGCCGCGGTTTTGTTCGCGGTGTATTTCGCAACGCGATTTGTTCGGCCGAACGGCTGGCCGCGCGATTCATGGCATAGGAAATTTAAGCTGCTGGGGCGGCTGTGTATCGGTCTTGCTTTGATTTTGTTTGCAATTACGGAATCAGAATTGTTGTTTATCGCGGCGGCGGCGGGATTATTCGCATATTTTGCCGAAGCTGTCCGCCACATGCCGAAAACCGCATTGGGAAGAATCCGGGACGTGCGCCGCCATGTATGGTATGCGCTGCTGTGCCTGTTCGGTATTTTGACCTCCATGCCGCTGCTGGTTGTTCTTGGCATAATTCTGCATGCCGCCGATGAGCGGAAACTGCCGGTCGATACTTTGAAAGCCTTGTTATAATTCGTTATATTTATTGAATATATATTTAAGCCGTGTTCATTTATAATCCCGCCAAAAGGCATAATATGAACATTCATCCAACCGCGATTATTCATGACGGCGCAAAGCTTGGCGAAGACGTCAAGATCGGTCCATATTGCATTGTGGGACCGAAAGTGACGATCGGTGCGCGCGTAGAGCTTGTTTCCCATGTGGTCATTGATGGAAACACCGAAATCGGCGACGATACCGTCATTTATCCGTTTGCCGCGATCGGTCTATTAAGTCAGGATTTGAAATGGCAGGACGAATCCGCGATGACGGGCACACGGATCGGCAAGCGAAATAAAATCCGCGAATACGTAACAATAAGCTCGGGAACGCCGGCAAGCACCGGCACAGAAATCGGCGACGACTGTCAAATCATGATAAACGCGCATGTGGGCCATGACTGCAAGGTGGGCAACAGCGTCGTGCTGTCGAACGTGGTGCAGCTTGGCGGTCATACAGAGGTTGAAGACTTTGCGATCGTATCCGGCGGCAGCATGGTGCACCAGTTCTGCCGTATCGGCCGCAACGCATTTATCGGCGGCATGACGGGAATCGGAATAGACGTTCCGCCGTATTCCATATTCGAAGGCCGTCCCGGCGTTTACCGCACCATAAACAAAACCGGGCTGTTGCGCCATGGATTTACAAACGAAGACCTGCACGCCATACACAAGGTTTATTCCGCCGTATTCGGCGGCGAAGGCGAAGGCGGCATCGCCGATAAATTAAAAAAGATCCGCCGCGAAGTCGGCGGCAACAAATACGCGATGGACGCGATTGATTTTATTGAAAACAGGTCCCGCCGCGGAATTGACAAGACGCGCATAACGGGCGCCTGATAATGAAAAAGAATTTAAAAATCTTTATAATCGCGGGGGAAGTATCCGGGGACGTTCTGGGCGCGAAAATTATGGACGCGGCCAAGGACGGCGTGCAATTCGCGGGCATAGGCGGGGCGCATATGCGGGATGCCGGTCTGAAATCCATATTTCCTATTTCGGATTTGGCGGTAATGGGATTATTCGAAGTGCTGGCGCATGTCCGCACCTTGACCCGCCGCATTGATGAAACCGCAGATGCAATCATAAAGTTCCAACCGGATATTGTTTTGACGATTGATTCCCCAAGCTTTGCAAAAAGGGTTGTGGAAAAAGTCAAACTCGCTTCACATTTTACGCCGCGCGCCATACGTTTTTATCACGTTGTCGCGCCACAGGTATGGGCATGGGGGGCATGGCGGGCAAAGAAATTTGCGAAAATATTCGATCGGCTTTATTGCTTTTTTGATTTCGAAGTTCCTTATTTTGCAAAATACGGATTAAAGACAATCGCAGTCGGGCATCCGATTGCGGACGGTCTTGCAGGGGCGCGTATTCGCGCCCAGGGGCGCAATTCCCGGGCCCCGCGCGACTTGTCGTGTGGGTGGGTGGCGCCCTTACAAAAACATGTGAAAACGCAGCAAAACATCGCCCTTATCCCCGGGTCGCGTATGTCCGAAGTGAAAAAGTTATTGCCAATTATGCGGGCGGCGGCAGAACAGATATGCTGTCAGAATCCTGATATCTGGTGGAATTTTTACATTCCTGTGGTTGAAACGACTGAAAAATATATTCGCGAACAGACTGCTGATTGGTGCATAAAGCCGGAAATCGTTCCGGCGTCCGCGCGATATGATTTGTTTGCCAAGACGGACATCGCGATTGCGGCCAGCGGCACGGTTTCGGCAGAGCTGGCGATAATGCATGTGCCCGCGGTTATTGTTTACAAGATGAATCCCTTGACGGAATTTCTGGCGCGGTTCATGCTGAAGATAAAATGGGTTTCGCTGGTGAATATTTTGTTAAAGAAAACGGTTTATCCGGAACTGCTGGGGCGTGACGCGAATCCGGAAAAAATAGTATGCGAATTTAATAAATTAAAGAATATATCCGTGCGGGAAAAAATGGTTTCAGAACTTGCGGGCGCCGACGCAATGTGGCGCCGGAACGATATCTCGCCCGCAAAGCTGATCGCGGATGATCTGTCCGGATCAAACCGCTATTAATTCTTATTGTTTTTGGTTGCCCGGATGTATATAATTATAGAGGAAAGGAGATTTCTCATGAAAAAATTTGCCCTTTGTCCTTTGCTTTTTGCCTTTTGCATCGGCAGCGCGTCCGCATATCAGTTGATGTCTTCCAAGGAATTGGGCGTCATGGATGCAAAGAATCAGAATGTCGTCGTGAAATGCACGACCGATGCGGGCAAGGTTTCAAATCAGACCTGTGCCATGCGCAGGTATGCGAAGTGTACTGTTTCCGGATCCGGCAAAAAGAATTGCAGCGGGTGGCAGCCTTGGCAAGACCTGCGCAATCCTGGCCGCGGATTTTCCGATTGGCGCAATGGCGCCGACGCGTGTTGCCGCGAAAAGGGATTACGATAAAAAATCCGCGCCAATACGCGGATTTTTTTAATGCTCAATTGATACGCGTCCACTCCTCCACAGAAGGGGAACTTATACCGAGATCTTTATTCTTTAAACTTATTGGTTTTTTGTTCTGAACGAAACGCCGACAGACATTCCCAATATATTGCTTTTTGTGTTTCTTAAAAAACTGACATCTTTCTTTGAATGAGAATTATTAAAGGAAAGTCCGCCATAGCCAAAGCTGGCCTGGTTGAAAATTTTAATAAAGAAATTCTTTTTATACGTTAATTTGAGCGCGGCACTTCCCCCAAGTTCCAGTCCGCACTTGATAAATTTTTTGTTTATGTTCCAATTGCCAATCCCGGCGTATACAATCGGATTCCCAGCCAGCAAGGCGTCGATAGAACAGTTGGCATTTTCCATCAGATTCTTTTGATATTCATACCAGGGTTTTATTTGAATCAGATGGTATCTTTGCGCCTGGTCGTGTTTTTTTAAGATAAATCCTTGGGAAATATATTCCGCCAGCTCTAAAATCTTCTGGTCGTTATATTTGGAAATCATGGAATTGCCTGCTTTGCAGTTATTAAAATACGTATAATCCGCCGCAATTCCTATCTTTTGATTCCCACCGCGCTTGTTTTTATACGCCGCGGCGCCTATGCGAAACGCTTTGGTAAAATGCTGGGTCAGTGACTTTAAATGATTATCAATATCATCGTCTGTAGAATATCCGTATCCAAGCGATACCGCAAAATTTCCGCGCACGCCCCAGCCCTTTTTTGATTCAAAATCTATCGATGCGCCCATCATATTTAAATCGCGCCAAGTAAGGATTGAATTTGCCTTGTTTTTATACGAGTAGTCTAAATTCAAGATGTCCGCGCTTACCGAAATTTTGTTCCCTTTTTCTGTATCTGCAGACTGGGCGTTCGTGTCCGTAAAGAAAATGGGACTCAACGCCAATAGAGCCAAGCATATCTGTTTGACAATTTTATTATCGTTAAAACCTGTAAAATTTATCTTTTTCATCAGTTTCTTCTTTGTAATATCATATATTATATACACTAAATCTACTATTGTCAACTTTTATTATTGTTAATATTTAAATTTGCTCAACCGACAGGAATGTCCCTTTTTCGACATTATTCTCACTTGCCTTCACCCACGTGACCCACCCGCGAAAATCACTAGATTTTCGTGTATGGTCCAAGCGGGAATGACGAGTCTTAAGTTTTTGGGGCCCAAAAGGGACATTCCTGTCGGTTGAGCCTTTTTTTAATGCATAATTTGCAGCGTTGGCGGCAATCAAAATTTGAAAAACGGGCAAATCCGATTTTTATTCCATCTTCATCTTTGACGGGATTGTAAGCGTGCCGACAGAGTCTTTCAATGTCAATGGACTGGACTCTGGGAAAAACGCACATTCATTATCGATCTTTTCCATAGGCGGCTGGCAGTTGACGGTGCAGGCAGAACCTGTCCAATGCTGTCCGGTGGGGCAGCCGCAGGATTGATTCGCATCGTATTCGGTGCCGGCGCAAGGGACGCATGCGGCGCAGCTGCTGGTTCCTGTGCTGGTTGTGCAGGGTGTTCCTGTAACAGCACTGCCAGAGCATCTATGGTATCCCTGATTGCACGAAGTATAGCATTTGGCGCATTGATAGCCCGCTGCAAACGCAAAACCGGCCGAAAAAAGCGAAAATGCGACAATTGCAAAAAATCCGGCAAATTTGTTCATAGCTTAATTATATAAATCCGTCGGTGGTAAAGCAAGGGGAATTAAAATGCAATCGGGCGGGCTTTTATAAAATTGTTCCAGCTATGATAGCCGCGATCGCGCCGATGAAAAAGAACGGCGCAAAAGGAACATATTTCTGCCGTGCGCATAGTCCCCATGCAATCCCGATAAGACATGCCGACGCCACCGCTATGGACAGTCCGGTCACGCCCAGCCAGATTCCGCCGGCGCCCAGCAATTTTATATCCCCCATGCCGATCGGGTCGCTGTTTGTTTTTTTACTTTCCCCTTTTTTCTTCTTATTTTTTAATTTAAACGCAATATTCAGAACTGCGCCTAGCGCATACCCAATGCATGCGGCGATTATGGATTCCGGCATGCCGCCGTCCACCCATGGCAGCCCGCCCGTCAGTTCGCCAAGTGCCAGCCCGGCAAGCATAAAGGGAAATAACAGCGCGTCCGGGATTATGCGAATCCGCCAATCGATCGCGGCCATGGCACAGGCGCATGCGGCCGAGAAAATATACAAGATTATTTGAAGCGACAACATAAAATCTCCTTGCTTTCCGATTCGCGGATATTGTAAACTTACCGTATAAATAATCAAGAGGATTTAAGATGGCAAATGAAGCTTGGACGCCGACTGTATTAAATAAAGTAAAGTCGCTGCTTTCTCGGGGGTTATCCACCGCGGAAATAGGCAGAAAAATAGGAATGTCGAAAAACGCCGTGGTTGGAAAACTGAACCGGCTTGGGTGGAACGCAAAATCCCAGGAAGAGCCGAATAAGAAAAAATCTTCCGCAAATAAAAAGACTTCCGCCCCCGCAAAGTCCGCCGCGCGCAAACACGCCGCCGTCCCCAAAAAGCAGGCGCCTGTGAAAAAGGTTGTTGCGAAAAAGCCTGTCGCCCCCGCAAAGCCGGCGGCAAGGCCCGCGTCTAAGAAAATCGAAAAAAAACCGGCGGCAAAGGACGCTGTGAAGCCGGCGGCGCCAAAGGCGCCCGCAAAAACGTCCGCGAAGTCAAATTTGAAAACATTGGCAATGCACCAGCGGATTATCCAGCATTCGCTGGAATTGGCTGCGTTAAAGCCGGATCAATGCCGGTGGCCCATCGGGGACCCGGATTCGGAAAAATTCCATTTCTGCGCCGCCCCGGTTTTTGTGGGAAAGCCGTATTGCTATGAACACTGCAAGATGGCATATCAATTCCAACCACCAAAGAAAAAGAATTAATAGTGGCGGGTGATGCAATCAGCATAACATAAGGTTAAGCTAAAAAAGTGCAGGATGGAGAGAGAAAACCAATCCTTGGCCGAAATCAAAACCACAACGGCAAATGGCGCGACCTTGCCGCAGTTTTCCTTTGCGGCGTCTGATAATGCGCCAAGGCATTTGACGGCGGAACAATTTGATATAGATGCAAAAACCAACCAGCCGCTTACTTTCACCGCGTATTATGATTCATCGCACAAGCTGATTTTCGTCATAGACAGAACGTTTGATCCGCGTACGCCGAATACTTTGCTGGTTATAAACCGGGACCCGCGCGATCCGGCGCGCAAGTGGGATGATATTTTGTCGCGGGATCATGCGGTTGATTTGGAAACCGTTCGTCCGAAAAAGAATAATAAATATCAAAAGCTGGACATCGAATACAAAGGGCTTTCGGTTTATAGTCGCCTGATTTATGAAAGCAAGGCGAATGAGAATATGGATTCCGCGTTATCCGACCTGGATGATTTTCGCGCGGCCGCGGCGGCGCGTTCGGCCAATCTGCGCATGGGTCACGCGCGCGAAGAAATCCGCACGGCGACAGAGACGCTGAAAGCGGCGGAATTCTCGATAAGCGACAATCGCGCGCAAATCAAAAGATTGCGCGAAAAGTTAAGCGTTCTGCGCGCGAATATAGGGAAAGAGCCGGCGAAAGAATCCGCTGCAAAAATTCTGCGCGCGCAATCGCGCATAGAATCCGCAAGTGAAAAATTAAAGCGCGCGGAAACCAGGGCAAGACGCGCGAAAAGGCGCCTGGATGACGCGGAATCAGACGCGGATGCGGCCGAAAAGCAATTGTCCGCGCTATCCAAAGTCAGTTCAAGCACGCGCGGGGAAAAAGAAATAATTATGGAAGTTCCAAAATCAAAGGCAGAAAATATGGCAGAAGAAGTAAAACCGTTGTTCAATGAAGATCCGAAAATAATGAACGAAGAAATCGCATTCAAACCGGTTGAATTCAGTGTTCCGCCGGCACCCGAATTTGCGCCGCCTGTGTTCAATGCCCCGGAAGCTCTGCATCCCGCAGAGTTGGAAGTTTTACCCACGCCCGAGATCGTGTCTCCGGACGTGCCGATCGCGCCGGTGACGAATACGGCGCGCGCGATAGAACCGTCGTCGGTGCCGCCGTCCGTTCAGCCGTCCCGGCCATTGCCGCAGGGCGGGATGGACGAGATTCCTGTCGCCCAAATAGAACACCAGCGTCCGTCCGCGGTTTATTATATAATGCTGGCGATTCTGATTGCGTTGTCGGTTATGACGCTGTGGCTTTATCAAAATAAAATGTCGGATACGGTCCCGAACCTGACAGAAAGGCAGCAGCCGGCGGAATTCGTCCAGGCATTCGACGATAACCCTGGCGCTTATGCCGCCCCTGTTGTAAAACCGTCGCCAGAAATCCCGATTGTGAAACCGGAAGATGACAACCCTTTCTTGGATGCCGGGGTTGCGCCGCCGCTGCAAAATGAAAACAAGCCGGCACCGGCAATCGAAGAAGATCAGTCGTCGGGGAATTTTGATGAAGACGGTGTCTTGCCGCAGAACGAGGACGACGGTTTGAATCCGCCGATTCAGGATGCGGATTATTCCGTCCAATCAACAGAATTGGAAGAACAGGATCACGATGGCGATAATTATCAGGAAGATTATTATCAGGATGTCCAAGAGTATTCCGAACCCGATATGAATTCCGTATCCGGCGGGGACGCGTCGCCGCAAGACGCGCAAGATCAGAACGATGCCTATGATTCGGCAGAATCGGAAGATTATAATTATTATGAAACAGACGGGTCAAATTGACGCATCATTATAAAATCCAAAAATAAATCCGCCGACCGGCGGATTTATTTTTGGATGCGATCCTATTCTGTTCTGATTTTCCATGGTTCGTCGTTCATGATCAGGTAAAATAGTTCGCCGCCGCCATCCGGATCCGGATTTCTTATAATCGGACGCACAACGAAAATATCAACATCGCCGTTGAGGGCGCGGAAACGTCAGCGGACATCGCGGACACGCGGGACGGCTCGCAAGTATCCGAGGATGTAGTAAGCGCGAACGGAGGCGAGCCGGTGAGCGGAGCGGGGGTATATGTCCACAAATTTAAGAAGCCGTTTGAGTATGAAGGCAAAAAATACATAA
>JAISCX010000009.1 GCA_031265235.1 Rickettsiales bacterium | reverse complement strand
CCGCGTAGCCGAGAGCGGCACGCACGCGCAGTTACTGCGCAAGCGCGGAGGGATATACGCACGTTTATGGAAAATGCAATCCGGCGGTTTTTTGCAGGAATAGATGGCCGCGCTCATACGCTGTTCACGGAATGGGAAAACTAATGTAAAATAACCACCAGAAAATACTTGATTTGTATCGTCAACAGCGATAATATAAGGACCAATTGGGACATTAGTCCCAAGATTTAGCAAAAAAAGGATTAAAAAATGAAGAAAAGCTTGATTATTTTAGCCTCTGTCGCAGCGCTTGGCGCGTGTTCGTCCCACTATGGCGCACCGACCAACAAAGTGAACAAAAACACTCTGTTTCATATTTTGCCGACTGGTGTCCAGGAATCCACTTCTGAAAAAGTGGCGATTATTCCTGTGGAACACGACATTCTTTGGGTTATCCCGTTCTCTACAACGGCGCAACCTGTAACCCGCGATGGTTTCCCATTCGGCGGTATGCTGTAATTCAGTCTTGTTTATACAGAGCAAAATGCCCCTCACAGGGGCATTTTTTTATCCTGATTCAAATGAAATTTCCGGGGATTGTCTTATTATTAGTCATCAGAAAAGATTTCCGAACCAATTAATGGTGCGGTTTTCGCGCCCAATAAGATTTAAAAGGATAATTGCCCAAATTTTCCTTGATTTTTCACAGCGGCATGTTATAATCTGTCGGCTTTTGGGGTTGTAGCTCAGCTGGTTAGAGCGCCTGCCTGTCACGCAGGAGGTCGCGGGTTCGATCCCCGTCAATCCCGCCAGTTTTTTTGGCCCCATCGTCTAGAGGCCCAGGACACCGCCCTTTCAAGGCGAGAACACCGGTTCGAATCCGGTTGGGGCTGCCAAATTAATGTTAGAACCGCCGCCCGGCGGTTTTTATTATAAAAAGGATACGACATGAAAGTTCTTATAATGGCATCCGGCAGCGGAACAAACGCTTTTAAAATTAAGCAAAAATTTGATGAAATATATAAAGGTAAAGTAGATTTTACTATCGGCCACAATACAGAAAATCCAAAAGTTATTGAAAAATTTAAGAAATTTCCAGAAGTCCCGACAGTGCATTTGCCATCACCTGGTAGAGATTTTACGCGCGTTATTCAATTCATAGAAAATAATGAATTTGACCAAGTTGTTCTGGCCGGGTATACCCGTGTTCTCCCGCTGGAAGTAATAAAATTAATAAGCGGAAAATGCATAAACATACATCCCGCACTATTGCCGTTACATCAGGGCTGTATAGGATATCTTGATACTGCAAAGGCAAATGATTTTTATGCGGGCTGCACAGTTCATGATGTTACAGAAATTGTTGACGGTGGCGAATATCTTGCCCAGGCCGGATTCAGAATCCCGGCCGCCGTATTGGAAAATCCTGATTTTGACGCAAGGCTGAATGCGATTACAAATATAGGGCTGCACTTGGAATGGGAAGTATTTTACCGTGTTTTGGCGGGCCGTCTTTTCGGAGAATACGAAAGTCCCGGCCAGCCGCCGTTTTATACAGCCATACGAAATGATTTTAGAAAATCGCTTGCCCGCGATGGGCTCTGCGATATCCCGGAACAAGACTTTATATTTCCCCGCGATGAAAGATGGAAAGAAATCATCAGAACCAAAGCGCAAGAAATAATCCGAAAATAAAAACTGTTTGTTTGCTTACTTGACCTGAAACGAAACGTTAACGGAAACGGATATATCGGAATCTTTGGAGAATAATTCCACTGCGGCGGAATCAAAGGCAACGCCCTTGGCCATTCCTGCGCGCAATAGTGGGCGCGGCTCGTAATCGTTCCCGCCGGCGATTTTGCCGAAAGATGCCGATATCATTTTGCCGACCCTTGAATCTTCGGCGGCGGCGATTGCCTCTGCTTTGTCCCGTGCGTTTTCAACCGCGGTTTGGATGCACGCTTCCAGTGCCGGTTTCATTTTTTCCGGCGACGTAAACATACGAAGATTTTCCGGATATGCGTCGTTAAAATGACCGGTCTGAGCTATTATTGATTCTATCGTTGACTTGTCCTTGGTGGAAACAGACAGTTCTATGTTCGTTTCATATCCCAAAGATTCGGATTTCTGGGCCACATGATTCCATTCTGTTTTTTCATTCACATCAAAGCGAACAGTCTGTATTTCCATGGAATTATCTTGGATTCCGCGCAAGTATTCGGATATCCTTGAATATTCGGCCCCAGCCAGTTGCAGTGATTCGGCGGGCGAATCTTTCAGAATGGTTACCCGCAATGTTATCGCAGTAGTGTCCCGTTCAACCTTTGCCAGACATTCGCCGGTTGTCGCGATTACGCGCGGATTTTCCGCTGGCGTAAACCACCGGCCTGCAGCGAACCCGAAAACCAGCACTATAAGAATTCCAAAAGCAGCTGTAATGTATTTGTTCATGCGTCTCTCTCCATTGCTTTTTACTTTCCCGCCACTTTCCTGCGAAATTCTGCATTAGGCTTGAATGATACAATGCGGCGCGCGGAAATAACGGCGGGTTCGCCGGTCTTTGGATTGCGTCCCATCCGTTCTTTTTTGTGCAGGATTTTAAAAGTGCCAAGTCCCGATACTTTCACTTCTTCCCCGCGAATCAAAGATTCGGAAATTTCCGTAAAGAACAAATCAACCAGTTTATACGATTCAGCCGCGGACAGACCCGCCGTCCGGCGAATGTTTTCTGCAAAATCTGCACGTGTTATTGTTGACATTTTTTTATTGTAATCCTTTATTGTTTGTATACATCGTCTTTAAACTCTAATCAATGCCGCACCCCAAGTCAAGCCGGAACCAAACGCGGGATACATTATCAATTGTCCTTGTTTTATCATGCCGTTGTCAATACCATGGCTCAGCGCCAGCACACCCGACGCACCGGATGTATTCGCATGCCGGTCAACCGTTATTATGATTTTTTCCAAAGGAAAGCCCAAGCGTTCTGCGCCGCTCTCGATTATGCGGCGGTTTGCCTGGTGCGGGATTATCCAGTCTATGCTTTCAGCGGTTATGCCCGCGTGTTCCATTATGTATTTTGCGGCCTGCGGCATCAGTGTCACGGCTTTCTTGTATGTTTCCGGACCGTTCATGAATATTTTATGCTCTGGCGTTCCATGCAGCATGTCAAACTGTGTCCCGTCTGAAAACACGACCGTGTCGATTATTCCGGAATAGCTGCTGGTGCTGTGTTCAAAAATCATCGCGCCCGCGCCATCGCCAAACAAAACGGCGGTGCTGCGATCGCCCCAGTCGATAAGTCGTGTCATTTTTTCCACGCCGATAACCAGAATCCGCCGATGCATGCCGCCGGCAAAGAATGCCCGCGCGCAATGCAGCGCGTAAATATATCCGGTGCAGGCGCCGCGTACGTCGAACGCGGGCTGGCTTTTCGTCATGCCCAGCCGTCCTTGGATCTGCACGCCGACGCTTGGGAAATCAAGTTCGGGCGTTGTCGTCGCGACAATTATCAAATCGATATCATCCGCGGTAATGCCCGCGTTTTCAATCGCGCGTTTTGCAGCGATTGTCCCCATGTCCGCAACTGTTTCATCATCCCTTGCAAAATGGCGCGTCTTCATGCCGGTTCTTGTTGCAATCCATTCGTCCGTTGTGTCCAGAATTTTTTCAAAGTCCGCGTTTGTAAAAGTCTTTTCCGGCAAATATGAACCGTATCCGATCAATCTGCTTCCCATTATTTTCTCCTTTAAACCGCCGGATTATACAAAAACGCGGACGATAAGCAATAGGTATTTTGAAAAATAAGCCTTGAATCTTTTCATAAAATATTGTACGTTTACAAACGTTCCGGGGAATTCCTGGAGCAAAGACGTAAAAACTCCAACCAATAGTTGGAGGATGCCAAATATATTGAATAGGCATGCCAATTTCTTGGAATTGATTCTAAACCTCCAACCACCTAAATTACTTGGTGGTTTTTTGTTGCGTTTTAGCTCATCTTACTCATGGGATTCATAGCAAAAACGTAACATTGTGGGAATGGTTGGAAGGCGCTGGAATATAGTGAATACAGCGCCCGGTTTTCAAATGCCGTCCGAGACTTCCAACCATATTTATATCGGCTTGCTTATGAACTTATTGCCAGCGATAACAAACCGCCAGGGCAGGTCTGCGTCCGCGCCCGCATAGTCGATGCCGATTCGCTTTCCCGTGGCAATACGTTTTGGGGCGCTTGTTCCGGGGGTTAACCAAATTTTGTCCTCGCGGGTCAAATCGCACCCGTTATGCCGGACGGTAATCCCCAATGCCGCCGCCAATTTGGCCGGTCCGTTGCATAAATTCTGAATATTGTCCATTCCGCGCCGCGTCTGCATAACATCTATGCCATCTATGGGTTCCAGCGCGCGGATTAAAACAGCATGCGGCTGATTTTCTTCGCCGATAACCACATTGAACATGTTGTGCATTCCATATACGAAATAAACATACGCATGCCCGCCGGGCCCGAACATTACGGCATTGCGCGGTGTCTTTTTATTGGGCCAGGCATGCGACGCCCGGTCGCGGTCACCCATATACAGTTCCAGTTCTACGATTTTTCCACTGCAAATCCTGCCGTCGATATCGCTGCATAAAGTGGCGCCCAGCAGAACATTTTGCGCGACATTGAACGCATCGCCCGTGTATTTGGAAAAAGAGATAGTGTCAGTCATTTAAAATTTTCAGCAATTCCACGGCCGCGTCTGCGCTGGCGGCTTTTTTGCTTGCGCCGTGTCCGACGGCGGATTTTCCCATGGCGGAAACGCGCACATTGAATACTGGGCTGTGCGTCGGGCCGGATGTTTCAAGAAACTCGTAATCCGGCAGCACGCCGGCGTCGGTATGCTGGGCCAGTTCTTGCAGCATGGTCTTTGGGTCTTTCGGCGGGGTTGTATCTCGCCGTGCCAAAGGTGCCCATATTTCAAGGATTATTTGTTTTGCCGCATCAAACCCGTCATCGATGAATATGGCGCCCAATACCGATTCCATCGCGTCCGCCAGAATGCTGTGCAGCCGTCCGGCGGTCATGTGCCCATGGCGGACTTTCTTGTCCAGCCCCAATTCGTATGCGACGTCCGCGCATGTGTCCGCGGATACCAGCGCGGCGTGACGCCGCGCCAGATCGCCTTCGGATTCATCGGGAAACATGTCGTAAAGCATGGCGGCGACACTCATTCCCAGGACGCGGTCGCCCAGGAATTCAAGGCGTTCGTTGTTATTGTTCGCATTCGCCCCGCTTTGCGTCAGCGCCAATTCCAAAAGCGCCGGATTTTTAAAAGTATAATTCAGTTTTTTCAACTTTTTTGTTTCTCTATTCAATCAATTTTCAAATTTAACGTTGCATCCTTGCGACGCACAGCTTATACGTTCAGATTCATAAAATGGATATTAAATCAAATTTAACTTGATTTCCATAAAAATTTACCATAAAATCTCCTGCAAATAGTAAAAAGGCGAAAAAATGGCGAATAAGAAAAAAGCGGCAAAGATTGTGATAAAGATGCATAATCCGGAAACCGGATATTATTATACCAAGACCAAGAATACAAAGTCCGAAAACACAGCGGGCAAGATGAAAATGCGCAAATACGACCCCCGCGTGCGCAAGCATGTTGAGTTTACCGAAACAAAAATGCCGTCATAAAATAAAAATCCGCGCGGCGGATTTTTATTTTATGTGTGACTTGTAACTTGTGATTCGTGATTTGAATTGCGTCTCGCAAATCACAGGTCACAAATCACAAGTCACTAAAATGAACCTGCATAAAATTATATCTGAATCAATAATTAAAGAACTGGCCGGAATTCCGGCGCTTGCCGGCGCTGATTTATCCCAGATCGCCGTGGAAACCCCAAAAAACCGCGAATTCGGGGACTTTGCAACGAACGCCGCAATGGTCTTGGCGCGTCCGCTGAAGCAAAATCCGCGCTTGATTGCGGATATGATGCTGCCGCATATCGCCGCGCTTTCGTTTGTCGCCGATACATCAATTGCCGGTCCGGGATTTATTAATATCAAATTAAAAGACGGATTTATTTTGGAATTCGTTCAGAATAAACAAGAAATCAAAAATCAAAAATCGGAAGTTATTGATTTGGACTATGGTTCTTATAACGTCGCAAAATCCTTGCACATCGGGCATCTGCGCGGCGGAATCATAGGCGATACGTTTTACCGCATCGCGAAATATCTGGGGCACAGACCCATTTCTTATAACCATTTGGGCGACTGGGGAAAACCCATGGCATTGGTTATAGCTTGGATTATAAAGAAATTCCCGAATGACTGGAACAAACCAGAATTCAAGATAGACGAATCCGAATTCAACACATATTACCCAACTGCATCCGAATATTCAAAGCAGGACCCCGAATTCCTGACCCAGGTATTGAATATAAAAAAAGACTTCCAAGACGGCCATCCGGATTATTTCGCGCTGTATGAAAAAATGTTGAAAATCAGCCTGCGTCAGATGTCGGACGTGGTTCACAGTCTGAACATGCTGCCTTTCGATAATAATCTGGGCGAACGGAATGCGGCGAAATATCTGGCGCCGGTTGAAAAAATTCTGCGTGATAAAAATCTGTTGCAGGAAAGTGACGGCGCCGAAGTTATCGTATTGAAACGCGAAGACGACAAAGCGCCTATGCCGCCGTATATGTGGACGGATTCGCGCGGCGCGGATACGTATGATTCTACGGATTTGGCGGCCGTATATTATAAAAAGATTACGGATAATCCGGATAAGATGATTTTCTTTACCGACTATCGGCAACAGCTGCACTTCGCGCAATTATTCCGCGCGGCGGAACTTTCCGGAATTTACCCGTCAGATAAAATGGAATTTCCTTATTTCGGCGGAATCAATGGCGCAGACGGTCGGCCGTATAAAACGCGCAGCGGCAATGTTGCCGGACTGCTGGATATTATAGGGATGGTAAACGATGCCGCGCGCGCGCGTGTTGCGGAATCCGGAAAAAATCTGCCCGACGACATTATCGAAATGATTGCCTTGTCGGCGTTAAAATTCAACGATTTGATGCATGATATGAAATCGGACTATGTATTTGATCCTGATGCGGTGACACAATTCGAAGGACGCACCGGTCCATACATCCTATATACGGCGGTTCGTATGAATTCAGTGTTGAAAAAGGCCGGTAATCAATCCGCCGCGTTATCCGCGGATCTGCTTGTTAACGAAGAACGCGAACTGATTTTAACCATTCTTGATTTTGAACGCGTTATCCAGAATGCGTTTGAAAAGCGCGCGACGGACATGCTTGCGAATTATGCTTATGATCTGGCGCAATTGATTAATACTTTCTATCACAACTGTCCTATATTGCGGGAAGATGTGAATGCGGACACCCGCGCGCATCGTCTGGGTATCGTTCGCATTGCTATCGCAGCATTGTCCAAAGCGGTTGATTTGATGGGCATGAAAATCCCGGAAGAGATGTGATGTGGTGGTGGGCATAAAGGGACTTGAACCCCCATGGATTTCTCCACTGGAACCTAAATCCAGTGCGTCTACCAGTTTCGCCATATGCCCATAAAAAATATCCGATTCGCAACTTGTGCTTGCCAATTATGCCTTTAATTTGCAATAATTGCAAATAAACGGGGGTATGTGATATGAAGAAGACAATTTCCATAGTTATCTCGGCATATAATGAAGAAGGCAATATACGCGAATTGCACCGCCAGCTATCCGATGTTTTGAAAGACGTGAAAATAGACGCGGAAATTATTTTTGTAAACGATGGATCGCGCGACAGAACCCTTTTGTATTGCCATGAATTGCAGAAATCTGATGAACGCGTAAAAATTGTTAACTTTACAAAAAACTTCGGACATGAAACGGCAATGATCGCGGGCATGGAATACGCGCGCGGCGACGCGGTCATATTCATGGATGCCGATTTGCAGCATCCGCCGCGTTATATCAAAGATATGCTGAAACTGTGGCAGGGCGGCGAAAAGATCGTGCTGACGCGTCGCCGTTCCAATGCGGACACCAAAAAAGGCGTGCTGGGCCTTGTTTACAAGATTTGCTCTAAATTATTTTATTTGGGGCTGAATTTCCTGTCGGATGTAAAGATTCCCGAAGCCGCGCCGGATTTCCGCCTGATAGACCGCGAATATATTGAATTTCTGAAAAAATTCCAGGAACAGGACGCCATGTTCCGCGGGACGCTTTCGCTGATCGCGGATGTGGGCCAGTTAAAGTTTATTGAATTTGATGCCCCGGCCCGCACGGCAGGCGAATCAAAATACAACTTTGTCCGATCTGCAAAGCTTGCGCTGAACAGCGTGTTTCAATTTTCAATTCGTCCGTTGCAGTTGGCGATGTGGTTTGCGTTTATCATGGGCGCGCTGTCGGTAACTCTCGGGACTTATGTTATAATAGAACGGTTTTTCCTGGGCCATCCTGCGCCGGGATATGCGACGGTTGTATCCGCGATAACCTTTACGGGCGCGGTGATTTTGTTTGTTATCGCAATACTTGGCATGTATGTTGGCAAAATTCATATAGAAACAAAAAAACGTCCGCTGTATTTTGCAGAATATTTTGAAAAAGAAAATAAAAAATAAGAAATTCTGTGTCATCCCGGAAAATTTGCGAAGCAAATTTATCCGGGACCTGGTTAAAACGACCATGAACCAGAAATTCAAATATTTGGAATCGGCTGCCTTGACCAGGTCCCGGGTCGCCCGCTTTGCGGTCGCCCGGGATGACACAATAGGACAAACAATGAAAATAATAATAAACGCAGACGATTTTGGAATAAACGACGGGCTGAACGCCGCGGTGGAAAACGCGCATCGGAACGGATGTTTGAACAGCGCGTCACTGATGCCGTTCGGCGCGCGTGCGAAACAGGCAGCAGAAATCGCTGCGCGGAATCCAAAATTGTCTGTCGGGCTTCATGCGGATTTTGATTGCGGTTTTATAAAAATGCTGGCGGCTTCTTTTTTTGTGACTAAAAAATTCAAAAAAAATATTGAACAAGAATTGCGCAAACAAATCGAAGAATGCGCGCGGCTTGGCATAAAACAGCTGTCGCATCTTGATTCCCATCGTCACGTGCATATGATTCCCGCGGCGTTTTCGGTATTTAAAAAGCTGGCCGGCGAATATAAAATCCCGCGCGTGCGCGTTATGAACGAAAACTGCTGGACGGTGTTTTTTAATAGCCCCAGTTTGGATTGGATTAAAACCGGCGCATATATGAAGTGGCCGCTGCTGACGATGCTGCGCTGGTTGTCGGGACGGGCTGCCCGTCCCGGCACTTATTTTTACGGCCTTGTGTATTCTGGAAAAATGTATGGCCGTAATGTCCGAAAAATCCGCGTACCACGCGGCTATGATTCTGTGGAAGTATCTTTCCATCCGACGATATTCGCGGACACATCGGGCAATCTTGGATGCACGGACAAAAAATTCTATGAATCCCCGGACCGTGTGCGTGAATTTGAGACGGTTGCGGATAAAGGTTTTCCGAAAAATATTATTTTCTAAATGAAAAATATTTGTGCAGAATGTATGTCAGAATTACCGACGATACTATGAATATTCCTTGGGCGACGGGCGCTGCGATCGTCAAAACATATTCCGCTGCGAACATCCACGCATAATTCAGCGCCAGCATGAATGCGTAAACGCCGCCGGCGCGCCTGTATTCGCGCGGCAGATTTCCGCGGCTGTGAAATACGAAATATCGCATGGTGGCGATGGATATGTTTATGGAAACGAAATTTTGTAAAATAATGGCCAGCCAGTATATACGCCCGAAAGCATAATACATAAGCAAAAATATAAGATACGATGCGGCCGTGTTGAATCCGCCGACAGCCAGATATCGCAGTTTTTCCGAAAATCTTGAAAACCAAACCCGGTCTAATAATTTTTCCAGTGCATTCATCCGATTGCCTTTGTCATAACCATTAACTCTTCCCCGGATTTTAGCAAATCATAAAAATAAAGCAAGGGGATAAGATGGTGCCCGCTTTTTATAGACGCCAGGAAAATCATCCGCTTTGATATCGCGCGCTTGATTATCATTCAAAATAATAATACCATTAATACAATGAAAAGGTTTTTCGCATTATTATCTGTATTTTGTGCTTTGTGCCCTGTGCTATGCACAGGCGGTGCCCGCGCGGCCAGCGTCATTCAGGATACCGAGATAGAATCCGTTGTTTATGAATTGGTAATCCCGCTGGCCCGCGCCGCGGGGATAAAGGATGGGCGCTTGAAAATTCACATACTGGGCGACGATGATTTCAATGCCTTTGTCATGGGTGGCGAAGACGTTTACATTTATACTGGGCTGATTTCGCGTATAGAGACACCGGGGGCTTTCCAGGCTGTGATTGCGCACGAACTGGGCCACATGATCGGCGGACATGTGGCCCAGATGTCCGCCCATATGCGCGCTGAAATGATGCGTTCCATGATTATCCAGGCGCTTGGCGTTGCGCTGATGGTCGCGGGGGGAAACCCTGGACTTGGCATGGGCGTAATGGCCGGTGCTGGCGGGATTGCAAATGCGGGTCTGATGTCTTTTTCGCGTGATGAAGAACGCCTTGCGGATAATGCGGGGCTGGAATTGATGGTCAAGGCCGGCCTTGATCCGAACGGATTTATCAAGATCATGAAACAGATGAACGATATCCAAGGCGCCGCAGAGCAGAAGATCAACCCGAATAGAATCAATCACCCTGTGACTGCGGAACGTTTGGAAAACGCAAAAAAATGGATTGCAGAGCATAAAGAGAACAAGAAAAAAGTAACAGAAAATAATAGAATCATAGAAAAGTATGCTGTTATTCAGGCAAAAATTATCGGGTATTTATCGCCAGCGCCGCGGGTGCGCGCGATATATCAGCCTTTGGACAGAACGGATGCGGCTGTTTACGCAAACAGCATTGCCAGCATGCGCGCCGGAAATCTGGAAGACGCAAAGACAGGAACATTGACGCTGATCGCGCGTATGCCGGTAAATCCTTTTTATTACGAACTGTTGGGTGATATAGAATATCAATACGGGCATTATGACGACAGCGTTAAAGCATATGAAAAATCCTTGGATTTATTAAAGAATTCAAAATCGCCGCAGATACAAACCGCGCTGGCGCTGGTGCTTAGCGAACGCGCAAAGCCAGGTGACGCGGACCGCGCGGTTGAAATGGCAAAGCGCGCATTGCTTGTCCAACAGTCTCCGCTGGCATACTGGGTATTGTCGCGCGCAGAGAATATGCGAAAGAATGCGGGCGCGTCTGATTGGGCGATGGCGGAATATTACATGATGGCAAAGGACAAGAAAAAAGCGCGCGAATATGCGACGCGCGCGCAAAAGAAATTACCCAAAGATTCGCCGGAATATATAAAAAGCGGCGACATTCTTGCCGGCAGCAAATAATTTTTGCGGCAATTTATTAAAGCTTGCGCATGAATGGCAATGGGGTTGTTAATTATTTATTACACCCCTGGGCACTTGATCCTTAATAATATTATCATCAATCCCTTCACAAAGGGGACCATTGCCATCACTGTCTTTAAGGCCTTGCGCGGTAGGGCAAACTTTATTTGCAATTTTGGGATCATCATTAGCATCTGTTGAGCTGATGATATATCTAGACAGAAAGGTGCCCGACGATTCATATTCTCCCGCGTCGCATCTGATTGCCGTTCCATTCGCACTGCGCCGTCCGCCGTTTTCCCAGCACAAGCATGCGCCCCAAGATTGCGTATCGATTACCCCTGCATATCCGGCCGGACACATGTTTTCGGTCCCGTTGTCTGCGGTGCCTATTTTATAAATGTCAACCAAACCAAAATATGGTCCTATGCCACCACTCGAATTTGTCTGTTTGAAATCTGCTGTGCATATACTATTTGATTCGTATGTCAGCGGTTGTATGTATCTCTTTTCTACAAATCTTCCATAATAGTTGTGGCACTGATTTTCCAGAATATTTATTATTCTGTTATAAACTTCTGTGGCGATGCCGGTCAGGACAATGTCCGTATTTTTTTCTATGAATGCATCGGCATCAGCATCAGTGTCAATCTCTTCAAGATTGACGCTTCCATAAGATGTTTTAATGTCACAATTAGCGCATGTATATTTAAAGAATCCGCCGAACAGATTTTCTGCAAATTTAGGTTTGTCCTCTGGATTGCATGCGGCGATATTTTTCAGCTGGCGCACGCATTCGGATGGGCTTTCTCTTTCCGTCCATGTGGCACCGTTATAGCTGAGTTCTGCGAACGAAAACCAATCCAAAGCCTTGCCACTTTCGAACAGCCCGCTGTTTCTGTTATAGAAATTTACGTAATCATCACCGCCAAAACGGTCAAAGCATTGCTGAACGACGGCGCGACATGCAGTCTTGATATCTGTTTCCTTTCTGTTTTCTACATATTGCGCGACAATTCCCTGCGCATCGGTTCCTGTGAACATCTTGTCGCATGCGTTGATATAGTCCCGGCATATTCTGTCATTAGCCAGAATAAAATCTGGCTGGGCCGATGCCAAATCCCCTGTCAATCCGACCATGCTGGCGGTCAATGCTTTGTCCCCGTTCATATAGCATACGGATACAAAGTCCATGCATCCGGCCTTTATTTCGGAAACTTTGGCCTTTTGTGCATAGAATATGTCCAGCATCGCCTTGTCCAGATAATCATTCCAAATTTCGGGCGCGATTTCTTTGCATTGGTCCAATGCCGGTTCGGCAAACTGTTTCACTCGGGCCTCGAAATTCGCCACGAATGTCCGGTTGCTGGGTGTTCTGGACAAATTTTGATCGGCGATATCCGTACTTGTGTCGAAATTAAGAAGTTCCGCCAATTTATAGAATTCAACGACGCCGATGAAAGGTTTGCCCGTCGTGACGTCAATAAATTGCCCGTTGTCCAGACATTTGTGATAGCTTTCGCCGCAAACCTGTTCGCTTAGTATGGCTTTTTCCACTTCTTGCAGGCATTTGGTCGCGTCGGATGAATTGTGTTTCTGACGGTCTTCGATACGCGCAAGATTCAGCATGGCGCTGCTTTCGCGAACATTCGCGGACAGCTGTTTCTTGGTTTCATCCAAAATTCTTTGAACAGTGTTGCAGTCTTGCTCTACCGCCATAAGATAAGCGGTGACCGAGCGTTGTAAAGACGCGTCGTTGCAATCGGGTCGCACTGCTTCGCGGCATCGGCTGTAAATCGTGGTATAAAGGTTTGCGCCGTTGTATGAAGCAATGGCCTGGCCGTCGTCGATGCTGCCAAAGCTGGCGGACGCATCCATCCGTATGTTTACGCTGTTCAGGTCGGAATATTTGCCGCCGACATTCGCGTCCGCGCCCTTGATGGAATTCATAATGGCGGACAATAAAGCCTTGGCCGCGGATTTATCGGCGGTCAATGCGTCTTCGCCTTCGCTGGCTTTTTTCATGGCCTCTGCTTGGGCCGCGGTCATCTCGACAGTATCCAGGTTTTCATTGAATACGGTCAATTTGTCCACCGCATCCTGTACAACGCCTTGGGAAGATTGTATGTCATAAATACGGTCGCTGCAAGAACATCGCTGATACTGGGTGTTTTTAATTGCGCAGAATTGGTCCATGCATGCAAAGTATGATGACTTGCATTGTTCGTATGCGGCGCCTGTGCGCGTGTCGCTGGCGGCGCGCGAAACGATTGCGGAATTAATATCCGGAATGGATGCGCGCGTCGCGACGCGCGCGGTCAGCGGAGAATTTGCAACGCCCGCCCGCCCGCCGGATGGACTGGTGGCGGCAGTGCGGGCAACGACGGCGTTCCCGCGCGGGGTGACGCTTGTCGCGCTGCGCTGCGGTTTGTTTGCCGCACGCGCTGTTGCGGCGACTGCGTTCCCCTGGCTTGCCGCGACGCGCGAAACGGTGGCCGCGCGGCCGGCCGTATCAGCGCGTGTCGCGGCATGCGCGCCAAGCATAAGGCATGCGCCGATAAAAAAGGCGATAACTCCTTTTCTCATGTCAGTAATTAAAGCAAAAATGCAAAGGTCAAGGCAAGGGAAATTTATGCTGTTGACGCCCGGCTTTTTCCGCCGCGCCATGGGGCGTGACGCCGGTCGTCTGCCGCATGCCATCCACGGCGCTTTTATGCGGCGTCAAGCCCCAGTTTACTGGCGGTGTCCAGAAACACTTCGTCGCGCGTGCGCGTGCCGTCGATGTCAAAAAACTCAATTCCCGGATGCTTGCGCAGGAATTCGATCATAGGTTCTGTTTTTTCGTGATATTGCGCGATACGTTTCTTGATGGATTCGGTGTCCAGATCGTCCGGGCGACGAGAACCGTCAACGACAACGCGGTTGTTAATCCGTTCGAATACCATTTCGTCTGGGATATTCAGCATTGCCACTTTCACATCAAAGTTATTCTGTTCCGCCCATTTTAAAAACCATTCGGCTTGCGGGATGCTGCGCGGAAACCCGTCTGTCAGAATGTCCATGTCGTCTTTCAGCCGCGCCGCGACCACGGCGCACGTTTTTTCATCCGATACCAGGCGGCCCGATTCCATTTCCTTGATTGCGTCACGATCGGACGGATTGTTTTTATCCAGACCGCGGAAAATAGATCCCGTTTCGATAAAAAGGAAATTATGAATCTTTCGCAGTTCTCCGCCCAGATATCCTTTGCCGCTGCCTTGGATTCCCAGTAAAATTATAATTTCGTGCTTCGTAATTTTTCTCTTTTGTTCCGCAGGATTATAGCAGATATAGTGAAAAAGTGAAAGAGTGAAAAAAGTAAAATAGTTAATGTGGCGCGCTATGCGCGACAGCCGCAATTTTTTAACCGAGCAAGATCGCAAGCGATTTTGCGGATTCACTCTTTCACTGAAATAAAGAACGGGGCTTTGCCCCGTTCTTTATTTCTTTGCGTTGTCAAACGCGGCGCCCAGAATGTCGCCCAAGACCGCGCCGGAATCGGCGCTTTGCGCATATTCCTTGACAGCCTGCTTTTCCATCGCCGCTTGCAGCGCGCGTACGGACAGCCGGACGATATCGCCGTCGGTTGCGACAACGGATGCTTCCACGCTGTCGCCGACTTTATGTTTTGCGGTGTTCTGTTCTTCCTTGTTCATGGACAGATCGGTCCGGCGGATCAAGCCGCGCGTTCCATTGATATCTATGATCAGTTCGTCCTGCGTAACTTCGCTGATTGTGCCCATGACGACGGCGCCCTTTTTAATGGTTGATCGTTTGGAATCGCCGCTGTCGGTCAATTGCTTGATACCCAGTGTCACGCGTTCTTTTTCCGGATTGACGTCAAGTATTTTTGCAGTTATTTCCTGGCCGCGGACGAATTTTTTTAATTCCTCTTCGCCCAGTTTGTCCCAAGAGATGTCGGAAATGTGCACCATGCCGTCAATTTCTGGCGACAGCGCGACAAACAGTCCGAATTCGGTGACATTCTTAATCGGCCCGGTGATAACGTCGCCAACATTATGATTTTCCGCAAAACCTTTCCACGGATTGTTTTGCAGCTGCTTAAAGCCCAGCGATATGCGGCGCTTGTCCTGATCGATGCCCAGCACGACGACACCGACTTCCTGGCCGTTTTGCAGAATTTTGCTGGGATGAACGTTTTTGTTTGTCCAAGACAATTCGGACATATGGATAAGCCCTTCGATGCCGTTGCCCAAATCGACAAACGCGCCGTAATCAGTGATGCTTGACACTTTGCCATTCAAGACGTCGCCGACGTTGAATGCGCGGGACGCGCTGTCCCACGGATCTTCTTCAAGCTGTTTTGCGCCAAGAGAAATTCGATGTGATTCCGGGTCGAACTGGATGACTTTGACTTGGATTTTCTGACCGACCCTGACCAGTTCGCGCGGATGGTTTACGCGCTTCCAGGACAAGTCTGTGACGTGCAGCAATCCGTCGATTCCGCCCAGATCAATAAAGACGCCGTAATCGGTTATATTCTTTACAATTCCTTCCAAAACAGCGCCAAGATAGATATTCTTCATAGCTTCGCGTTGATTGGCCGCGATGGAATCCGCCTGGATCGCGCGCCTGGATACGATCGCGTTGGTGCGCAATGCATCCATTTTCAGAACGCGGAATTTGTCGGTAACCCCGACCAGCGACTTTGCGTCGCGGATTGGACGATTATCTGCTTGGGATGATGGCATGAATGCGAATACTCCGCCAAGATCCACGGTGTATCCGCCACGGACGACTTCCATTATTGTGCCGGTTGGATCAATGTTCTGGGCGACCATGGTTTCCAGGTCTTTCCATACTTTTTCCGCGCGCGCCTTGGTGTATGACAGGACAGCGGTGCCTTCCTTTGATTCATAACGTTCAACGAATACGTCAATAATATCGCCAATTTTTGGCGCGTTTGCGCCAAATTCGCGCAATTGCACGCGCCCCTCGGACTTTAGCCCGACATCCACCAAGACGAAATCGGCGCGAATATCTTTGACGGTTCCCTTGGTTGCATAGCCTTGCAGGGTTTCCTGGGTGCCGTAAGATTGGTTGAACAGTTGTCCGAAATCTTCGCCGGACAGGGGATTAAATAATTCTTTGGATAAATCTTTCATATAGATTAAAGCAAAGTTTGCCATCGTTCGTGAAGCGTCAGGCGTAAGATGTAAAGCGCAAATATTGCGTCTTACTCCTTATGTCTCACACCTTACGGCAAAATTGCTTTGCAATTTTGCAGAGGTCTTGCGCAGTTGATTCGAAAGAACGTTTGCGCATGCGCCTGCGCAAAGCCTTAAAAGCGATTGATATTATATATTTATCCGGCGGAAAAGCAAGAAAAAACTTGAAATAATATATGTCACAAATTATACTCGTTAACGAGGTTTAAATAAAATGAACAAAAAAGATCTTGGTGATTATTTGCAGCACCTTTTTTCACCAGCCGCGCGGATTTGTTCGGCGGGCGCACAGGTTTCTTTGTCGGCGCAGCAGTTTTGCCGGATTTCTTATAAATAAAAAATACTTGCAATCCACATCAAATAATATAAAATACTGCGCATCCCGCAATGCCTTGGGCTTTGTGGGACAAGCAGACCCCGGGTGCGTAGCTCAGTTGGTAGAGCAACTGACTCTTAATCAGTGGGTCTGGGGTTCGAATCCCCACGCGCCCACCACTGTTAATGTATTGATTTTTCAATACCTTTTTCGTTCTAAGAATCATACGAAAATCGTACTGTTCTGGATTTTTTGCCCCATTTTTGACTTTTTTTTGGTTAAAACTCTCGATTTTTCTACTTTTTTATTATATTTGTCATAATTGTTAGTATCTAGTAAATACATTGATATAGTTTGATTTTATACGACATTTGTGCTAAGGATATCAATATGAAAGGCATTATATGGGGCAAATTGTTAATATATATGAAATAGATAAAACAGCTTGTGGAATCACAAATAACTGCAAGCTGGTTGCTATTCATGTTAAAATTAATGATTTAAGAGGCCTTGTTGATAGTATGGTTAAAACTATTAGTGATACAAGTTGGTTAAAAAATATGGATGCTGTTGATGCAGCCTCATATAAAGCTAGGGCCAACCCAACAATAGATGAATTAACTGATAATGTATTTAAATTGGTAAATGATGAAATAACATCTAAAATTGGCGAATACGCAATATCAATGTCCGCCCAACAGGCCTTAAAAAATGGTCTTGAGCATATCGCAATACCATTGGCTGAATTATGGAAAGAAAAAATTAAAGGTAATCCTGGATTTGATTTTCATACACTAACTACATCGGACCTTATAGCTTTTGGCGAAGCAAAGTACAACGTTAATGAGAATGCGTATTATGATGCAATATTACAAGTTGAAGATTTTCTAAAAAACAAGAAAGATGTTATGGAATTAACTGACTTGAGAAGATTTGAAATATCCGAAACTGCAGTATTAGCTGCAAATATGGGAACAAGGGCTATTTCAATAGCTTTTCTGCTAATTGCAAAGAATTCAAATACTGTTTTTAAAAATGCAGTAAATAAATTAAAAGAATCATCGCTTTTAAGTAATCCTGAAGTATTCGTTATAGGGGTTGAGTTATGAGCCAATTAAAAGAGATTATAAAAAATATCGGTAATGAACGCTCATATGGCCAGATTGAACAAATATTGATAGGAATTATAGAACAACTTCATATGACTGGCCCTATCGACCAGCACTTACTAGAACAATTAAGCTATATAAAAAAGTATTTTAGTGGCATATTTGCTATATATGAAAATAAAATATTATTTCTTCTAGGATTGTTTTATAAAACTGAAAATCCGACATCGTTGCTTGAAAAAGTTTACAGCATATATGGTAATGCAATTAAAGATAAAACTTCCTTTGATTTCACTCCTGTTCAAGCTAGTGCGTACAATAAGATATTAGAGCATAAATTCTTTTCTTTTTCAGCCCCCACTAGTACAGGAAAATCATATCTGTTCAGAAGTCTTATTGAAAAATGCATCGGCGATATAATAATAGTCGTACCATCAAGAGCACTTATAGCAGAATATATGATAAAAACATTGGAAATTGTAGGAAAAGATGTTTTGGTTTTGCAATTTATAGAGTCTGTTAACGAAGCGCATACAAACAGAAGAATTTTTATAATAACGCCGGAACGAGGAATTGAGCTATTTAAGAACATTGATAAGTTGAATGTAGAACTATTCCTTTTTGATGAAGCGCAAATATCAGAGGAATACGTTAGAGGTATGAGATTTGACGCATTGGTTCGTCGTATAAATAGGACTTTTCCTAATGCAAAAAAGGTTTTTGCGCATCCGTTTATTGAAAATCCTGGAGCGCAGTTATTAAAACATGATGTAAACGACGATAAGGCTAATTCAACTTATAAACAGAATACAGTTGGAAAAATTTATCTATATACAAATGAACAAAAGGATTCATTTAAATTTTTTTCTCCTTTTGATAATAAAATAAAACCTTTGAAAAAGGAAATACCTGGAGATATTGTTGAATATTTGTTAAGTCGGGGTGGAACGTTGTTGGTTTATATATCAAAGAGTAAAATATATAGTGGGCAACATTTGGTTGAATTCCGAAAATATATAAATTTGTGTCCAAAAATAGTAGAGCCAGAGGCTTTATCTATAATTGAAGAACTTCGGAATTTTATTGGAGCAAATAAAGATGATTCCAACAAGCATTCTGTAATGATAGATATGATGGAGAGAGGAATTGTTATTCACCATGGTTCTATTCCTCTTATGGGTAGATTTCTTATAGAGAAATTCGTCAATAAAGGCTTTGCACGGATATGCTTTTCTACATCTACCCTAATGCAGGGTATAAATATGCCTATCGATATTGTTTGGATAGATAATTTTATGTTTACTGGAACTCTTGAAGCTAGAAAGTTAGCAGTAAAAAATCTGATTGGGCGTGCTGGTAGAAATTTAATAAATTTAAGAGAGTTTGATTATGGTTTTGTTGTTATAAAAGAAGGCAATGTTTCACTTTTTAACCAAAGAATTAATGAAGGCATAAACATTAAAGAAACCTCTGGTTTGGATGAAGATATACAAGAAGTTGATGAAGATTTAAAAGATATAGTTGAAGCTATAAGAAATAACTCTTTTGATGATGTTTTGCAATTAACACAAGAACAAGTTAAGAGGATTTCTGAAGCCAATCTAAGTGATAACATAGGATTCATCTTAGATAAATTATTGCCAGATGGCAGACCATTAACAGGAAATGAATATAATAATCTAGATGATATAATTCGTGAAGAAATAAAGAATAATTTTAAAACTCTTTATGTCAGTCATTTGCGTAGAAATCAATTAACGCCTGCAGAAACATTAGTTTTAAGTGCTGCTATACCTATTATTTTATGGCATATTCAAGGTAGGTCTTTTAGTCAGATTATATCGTTAAGGTATATGTATGTTGCAAATTTGGATGAACAACGAAGAATTAATGCCGAAGAGAAAAATGGTAATATAACCCATGAAGAAGCTATTAATAGAATGAGCCAAATACCTTTAAAATATAGTCAGCTTGCATCTCAATTACCGAATAAAAATGCACCAAAAATATCAATATTTAAGCCTGATTCTAAATTGCCAGATTTTATATATGATATTCTTGTATATGATACTTATGATTATATAGATAAAGTAATATCTTTTTCATTGGTGGAACCATTGTGTGCTGCTTTTAAAATTCATCACGATAAAACAGGTGATGAGCGAGCTATCACCTTGAGTAATTATATTCAATATGGCACAAACGATGATAAAGAAATATGGCTACAGAAATATGGTTTTAGCTTTGAAGATATAGACTGGATTAAGCCGTATGTATTAGAAATATCAGCACGAGAAATACGATTTGCTCGTAGTATAATGAGTGTAATACCTAGCCAATTTGAGAAAGTAGAACGTTATATTTATTAGAGCGATGACGATTTGAAGAACTTAAACTTTCAATAATCTTATAAAAATATTGTTAAATTATCATTTTTTATATTATAATGGTCTCGAATCATATGGGAATATGGTTCGGGGTTTCTAAAGCCCATACAATGCGGTGCGAATGTGCCGTTATCCACTTTTGAGCATAATGGCAATTCGCGCCGTTATTGCCTGACCTTATGGTCGGGTATCTGTGGTTATACAATAGGTTCGCCAAAAGCCACGGAATCATTCATTGTATGATTTTAGAAATGCCCGACCACCAGTTTCCTATTGGTGGTTCTTTTTTTAATAACTAACAAAAAGGGAAGAAAATGTTAAGAAATTTTTGGAAAATTGTCAAAGAACGGTTTGAACAGGCATCATATGATGATGACGACTATTTCGTTGAAACCGCTAAACCGGTAAAACAAAGCAAAATAAACAAATCTACCAATTCCAATAAAGCAATTATAACTTGTGCGATTATCGCTATTGTATTGTTATTGCTTATATTGCTATTTAATGACATTGTAGCCTTGGCATCTGGTTGTGATAATTTCGGATGTATGGCAATGATAAAAAACTCGCCGCTTTCACAAAAATTTGACATTTTGTTTAATGGCTTGTCCTAATAAAGGTAAAAAAATGAAAAAAGCATTATTTGCCGTAATGCTGGGGTTTATTGTTGCCCCAGCATTCGCAAAATATAATATGACATCGGAACAATACAATGATTTTATGAATAACTGCCAAACAAAATATGAAAATCTTGTATTGAAATATGAAGATAATGAACATAACCAAAGTGTTTATAAAAAATACTCTGAATGTATTTGTGATGTTATAAAACGGCCATATATAAAATCAGAATTTAGGACAATTGATATAAGCAATGAAAAGACCATTTATCTTTATATACAAGAAAGGAGCGGTCTTGAATGCATAGATATATATGAATTGGACTTATCGTTTTAGATAAATAATTACATAAATTATAAAAGGTTTGTGTAATGAATAATGATATAAAGCAACAAGTCGCGGTTTTGCGTAATATAAGAAATGCACTAGATAATAGTGTGTCAAAAGAAGACCTAAAAAATATCTATGATGCACTAAATCGTGCGTATAGCGGATTTTTGGACGGATTAAGTTCGTTGAAAAAATCTATTTTATTGTCTGATAAAGATTCTTTTAAGAATCAAAATATAAGAATGTTAAAAAATCAAATTGCCAAAATGGAATATAGACTTTTGCATGGCGGAGTTAAGGGATAACGTGTAATTTGGCACTTTTCCAAAAAATACACCATAGATTTAATTTAACCTATGGGATTAAGGTTTATATATCAATTGGTTTAATATTGCCATATTGTGTATTAAAAGTGATTTAATACCATAAAAAGCATCAATGTGGATTGGTTTTTATAATTTGTATAAGAATTAGCAAGCTTTCATAACAAATCATCTATCGTATATGGATACATCTTTTTGAA
>JAISCX010000018.1 GCA_031265235.1 Rickettsiales bacterium | reverse complement strand
GACTTTGTTAAGTTCCTTTCTGGTAAGCCCAAGCCATCGGATGTTTGATGTAATGGATTATTATTAATATCGGGACGAATGTTCTTGGTTGAAGAAAACCGCTCTGCGTTGCAGAGCGGTTTTTATTTTAGCGTCAATCTGGTTGGTGGGGGAGAAAGTCAACATAATGTATATTATGCGCCTTTCGCGGAGATTGAACTTAACGTCACTTTAGTTATCTGAGACATTAACACTTATTACGACGGATTACAACCGATAGTAAACAGCAAAGGAATAAATATGATTAAATGCTCGCAAGAGTTATCGCATAGCTTTGGGAAAATAAAATCCCGGGGCAAGCTTGCTTTGTTGTTCGGATATACTAAATCGGAACAGTCTGTTCATGAGAAAACAATAAGACCCTATACAGTCCATCATATGTGGGCATGGACAAATCGCGCCGCGGCCGTCGCGATTGCTTTGGCATCAACTTTTGCCATTAATAATAATGCTTGGGCATTGTGTAGTTGGCCGGTCGGAAATTTGACCAATGCGCAAGTAATAAGCGCATGCGGTTGCAGCATCGCATCCTTGGAAAATATGAAAAGCAATTATCACTGTATGGTGTTTACAAGCGATTGCAGCGGTTCTTCTTGCGGAAGTAGTGGTTGCTATTGCGATGAGTGCGTTTCAGGCTATGTATTACAGCCGGGAGGATCACAGTATTGTATTGCCCAATCAAGCATATCTTGCAGTAACAACGGGTCGGCAACCTGTTCTTCGGGCAAGTGCGCCCAGGCAAGGAAATCATCGCCGGCCGGGTATTCATGCACGACGCTGTATTACTGTGACGATGAATATTACGGTACGGCTACGGTGTCTACCAATAACTGCAACAGGTGCCCAAGCCTGGAAGACGTTTATGGGACATCCAGTTATGGATCCGCTTTGGCGCCGCAAAATACAACAATAAATTCATGTTCTGTGACATGTTCATCATTAACCGGAAGTGATTCTGCGGGCACCAGTGCGTATTCCGGCACCGGAAATTACCAATAAAAGGAAGAAAGGAAAGCAGCAGTTTAGACACTGTTTTTGCAAGCGGCGTCCACAACAAAGGAGCATAAAATGAAAAACAACCTTAAATCTGGTTTGATGAAATATGCGATCAGGCCAGTCTTGGCATTATCGATTGTTTTTTCCTGCCTGTTTTTAAATGCATGCGGCGATGACGAGATTATTACACCGGAACCCGTGCAGCCGCTGAAACCCGTGGTCAAAGACACCGTGAGTTACAATATATCCAGCGTAATGCAGATGGATGAAAATATGGAAAAGATTATCAAAGACGCGCAAAATTCCGAAAAGTTTGTAGTTCTGAACGTAACAAAAAGTCTGGCGTATTCGAACGAAAATCTTGAAACGGTGAAAAAGTTTATATCCGCGGAAGATATGTATAAAAACAGCGTCCTGCGCAAAGGCGCGTGGGCCATTTACCCGGACGCCAAGGATGAGACTTTGCTTGCGGCGGATTGGAAGGCCATAAAACGTCCGGGACTGGAGCCTGATCCTGAAGACGGCGACAAATTCAATGTAAACGAAGACGAGCAGGATGACTTTGCGGGCGCGGGGGCATACAATGTTTTAGAAAACGGATCATGGCGCACCGGGGATATAAACATAACGGACGCGTCCGAGATTGATGACGCGGTGGCAAAAGCCATCGCCGCCGCGGAACAAGGACATCATGTTGACGTTGCATTCAACGGAATTGTTGAAGTAGGAAATGAAAACATATCCGCCATGAACAATCTGCTTAACGAGAACATATCCATATCCGGCGGGACGATCGCGCCTGCGACTGATTCCGTTTCGGTATCGGCGGATTTGCTGGCAAAGACCGGCTTTCAAGGCAGCGGGCGATATAATAACGGAAAATTCTTTTATGTCAGCGGCGTAAACGGCGCAAAGCAATTGATTGAACTGGTCGCAAGCGGAAACCTTCGCACAGTCGGGGCGAACAATTCCGTATTCAGAACAGACACATTGTCATATGGTACGGACGGGGCGGCTTTGTCCGACGCATTGCCAGCAAGGCTGTTTTGGAACATTCACGGGGCGAACGCGGCAGGACTGGCCCTGCATGAAAACAGTCCGCTTCACATCACGGTCGAAACGCGCGCGGATGCATTATTGCCTGGCGGCGAAACGGCGCTTGGCAACGTAACAAATGCGGTGACAAAGCTTTTAAAGACGCCTGAAACGCCATACAAGATCGGGAATCAATACGTTTATTCGTTTTCAAATACCCCGGTGATTGGCACCTATATGGATCTGCGCAGCCCCAGCAGTTCCAGCGGATTGGGCGATGTTCCGGCGGCGCCGATACAGATGGCCCAGCTGGGCGATTCAATCGGAACGGACGGGTCGCTGCAAATGCTTTGCGCGTCCAACGCCAAGGCGAATTCCATCGGGCAATACGCGGGTCGCCCGCATTCGGAACGCCTTGTGCCGCATGTGAAAGGCGGAAGTGTCCAGATAAAATACACGGCCGATTTAAAATACAATGACAGCGAAGGGCACGTTTACTTGTCCGATGAGTCGGCCGGCCGCGAAAGCGAAGCGCTTGCCAATCCGTATAATAATCCAATAATCGGCCTGTCCGCGAATGAAATCACATGGGTTATATCCGCGGAGTTGGAACGGACGATTTACAACATGTCCAGCAGCATGACCGCTGTTCGGGAAAATCTGGCAAAATGGATAGAGGATGCTTCGCGGGTTTCCATAACCGACAAGGCCAATACCAGATATGTTCTGGCCGGGCAACTGCAAGAAGGAAAAACAATACGATAAACAATCCCGCGGTATGCGGGATTGTTTTGTGATGATTATTTCTTTTCTTTCAAAATCGGAAACGCGATTATGTCGCGGATGGATTCTTTATTCAACAAGACCATGATCAGGCGGTCTATGCCGATTCCAATTCCACCCGTTGGCGGCAACCCGTATTCCAATGCCGTCACGAAATCTTCATCCATCATATCCGCCTCCAGGTCGCCTTTGTCTCGTTTGGCGGCCTGGGCCTCTAACCGGCTGCGCTGATCCCGCGGGTCTGTCAATTCGGTATACGCATTGCACATTTCCATGCCGAACATGCGCGTTTCAAAACGTTCCACCAGACGCGGCTGGGTCCGATGCGTTTTGGTCAGCGGCGATACTTCTATCGGATAATCAATCACGTGTATCGGGCCAATCAGGGATTCTTCAACCTTGTCGTTAAAGACTTCTTCGATAACAGTGCCCCAAGACGCATCTTTTTCAACATGAACGTCCAGTTTGTCCGCGCATGCGCGGGCGGACGCGTCATCGGTGACGGCCAGGAAATCTATGCCTGTTTTTTCCTTGATCAAATCCAGCATGCCGGCGCGGCGCCACGGCGCCCGGACATCGATTTCTTTCTCACCGAATTTCAATTTTGTCCCGCCGGTGAATTTTATGGCCAAGTGTTCCACCAGCGATTCAACCAATTCCATCATATCGTTGTAATCGGCGAACATCTGATATGCTTCCATCATCGTGAATTCAGGATTGTGCCGTGTGTCGGTTCCTTCGTTCCGGAACATTTTGCCCAGTTCGAATATGCGCGGAATGCCGCCGACAATCAGGCGTTTCAAAAACAATTCCGGCGCGACGCGCATGAACAAATCGCGGTCCAGCGAATTATGATGGGTGACGAACGGTCGCGCGGTCGCGCCGCCCTTTTGTTCTTGCAATATCGGCGTTTCCACTTCCAAGAATTCGCGGCCCACCATAAATGCGCGGATTTCCTGTTCTATTTGAAATCTTTTGATCAATGTTTCGCGCGATTCATCGGACATGATCATGTCCAGATAACGCTGGCGGTATCTGGTTTCCGTGTCGGTAAGTCCATGATATTTTTCAGGCAAAGGCAGCAGAGTCTTTGCCAAAACAACGATGTTTGTCACAGCAATGGTCAGTTCGCCGGCGCCTGTGCGGCGAACGGTCCCGTCCACGCCAATCCAGTCACCCGGGCGCAACAGCTTTAATACCCCTGCCATTTTTTCAGAGAGTTCCGACTTATTGGCCATCAGCTGAATTTTCGCGGTGGCATCCTTGATATCCATAAACATTCCGCCATTTCGATAAGCGTAAATGCGCCCCGCGACATTGGCAATTTCGGCTGTTATAGTATCAGGCGCCAGATTCGCGTATTTTTTCTGCAATTCGGCCGCGGTATCCCCGGGCTTGTAAATATGCGGGTATGCCATTACGCCCAGCTCTTCCAGACGGTTCAGGCGTTCAACGTATGCGTCGCGCTGCGGATTTGAAGACATTTTATATATTTCCTTATGTTTTATTTCCGCTTGGACAATACAACAAAAAAATCTTGCATTCAACAAAAATCTATGCAAGAATTGGCGGCATGCGGGCGTAGCTCAGTTGGCTAGAGCGCAACCTTGCCAAGGTTGAGGTCGAGGGTTCGAGCCCCTTTGCCCGCACCAGAATTTCAAATAAAAATCCGTAATGCACGGAACTTCACAGTCTTTGATCATCGTTCTTTTTCAATACCAGGCTGTTTTAAAAATGACTGGATTTCTGCAGAATCCATCCATTGATCCAATTGGGCGAATAATCGCCGCATAGTATCTTCGCCCGCGGCTTTCATAATATTTACATCGTTTATCGTCCATATTTTATTTATGAATTCCAAGTATTCTTTATTGTTGTATTTTTCGGGAATGCCGGCGAATTCTTGGGCATATTTAATGCTCTTTGGAATATAGGTGGAATAAACATTTTCGCGCATGCTGTTTATGACATCTGCAAATATAACGAAATAATCCCGGGCGGATAATGGGTATTTGACGTCAACTTTTTTCAAATAAGAAATCAAGTCCAGCGATTTCGGGAAAATTTCGGATGAATCCACATCCTGATTTTCAAGCCCTTCACATGTTTCCATGATTTGATCAATATAATAAAAATAAACCGTGCGAGAGAATCTGGCAGAAATATGCGCGTCAATTATGTGCAGCCGCTCTATAAACCTTGCGCGGATTTCGTCCATTAATATGGCCTTTATTGTTTCGCGCGGAATAAAGTTATGCGAACTCTTTTTCAGCATTCTAAAAAATTCTTCATGCGCCTTTTCATGTTCCAAAGTCGCCGGCATCTGCAAATTGTCCATATCTAAAGCATCCATGGCACGAATATGGATGGAACAGCCCGCGGATTCAACTTTGCTTCGGAACAGGGAATCAACCAAAAAATAGTTCAGCCTGATTCCATTAATATTGCGGTCAAATTCTCCAAGTTGCCGCCGTACCAGTTCGTTTTCATTATCAATATTAATCGTGTCAAAATAAATAGTCAGCGGTATTCTTTTACCATTGGCAACCCTTTCATTGGCTTGATAGAGCACCTGCTTTTTTGATAATTTCGGTCCTTTTGTTTGATGTTTTTTGATAAATTTGCCAATTTCAGGCCATGCGATAGGAACTTGGGCCAAAGATTGTTTGCCAAAAAACAGCAGCAAAAGCAACAGGTAATATTTTTTCATTTTGAATTTTCAAGATGTCCTATTCGCCAGACATCCCGCCGGCCGCATGTATTGGGAATATAGGTCGCTATCGGAATTCGGATATGTTCGTTCGTTGACATCGGCCTTGAATTTCGCATGATATTTCACACGCCGACAACCAGATTTTTCGTCATTTCTTCCCGCCCCCGAACGCACGTATGAACATCCATATCCTGATGCGATGCCGCAGCAAAAGATATTTTTTAAATCTGTATTTTGATTGCAAAAATTCCCGCAGCACTTGTGCAACTTCCGCTTGGTGCAAATCAGCTTGCAGTGATTTGATAACGGTCTCGTTCAACATATAAATAGCCATGTTCTGATACATAAGCTTCACGAATTCCGGGGAATAATGCGGCGCGACATTTTCGGCAAAGTATTCAAAGAATTTCGGAAACCATTGAAAACGCCTTGGCACATAATTCAAAGGAGATGTATGGCATGCAGAATTTGCCAGTGCGCGATGATACGCGATCACATCGGGAATAAGGGCGAATTTCTTGCTGTTATGGAATATTTCCAGCGAATATAGAATATCGTCCCCGATAGAGTGCAGTTCTTCCCAGAACCGCTTGCCTTGTAAAAGTTCGCGCTTGAATATATATCGCCAAACCCACATCCATTTAAAATTCTCGTTCATCCCGAAAACAAGCTGCTTCCACCTGTTCATAAAGATTCCGCAATACAGCGGATTGGAAGAAACATATTTCGGGATATTCCGCGGCTTTTGATATTCCGCGCTATCAGGAACGACTTGCGCCGCGCCGGCCGCCATGTCGCAGTCAAGTCTTTCCGCCGTGGACAAAAGCGACTGCATCGCGTGCGCGTGAAAAAAATCATCGCTGTCCAGAAACATGATCCAATCGCCGCGCGCGGCATCCAGTCCAGTATTGCGCGCAGCCGAACTGCCGCCGTTCTTTTGTTGAATCAGACGGAATCGTCTGTCTTTTTTTGCATAAGACTTTATAATCCGAACAGATTCATCGGTTGATTCGTCATCAACTATTATGGCTTCCCAATGCTTGAAAGATTGGTTCAGAACGGAATCCAACGTATTGCCCAGATATCGCGCGTTGTTATGGTTCGGGATGATGACGGAAATTTTCGGAATCATGTTCATCTCATTGATAATAGCAAGTATTCGTCGTAACATAACTTCCATAGCTATCAAAGCATGTAGAGCCTGCTTCCATACGACATTCATTAATTCTAAGTCCGCCTAAAGTGGTCCCGGCACGGCCGCATTCGGGGCATGCTGCGCAATCTAATTCATTCGTGGTTAAAGCAAAAAAATTGCCGCTGCCATTAGAAAGATACTGGCTCGGGCCACAGCAATACCCATAACCAATAATATTGCCTATATTAATGCAAGAACCTTGATCAAGTGGGTGCCATTCTATGCATGAACGTATTGAACAAGAAACGATGGTGCTAGAAAAACCAGTCGCTAATTCATACAAGCCTTGAACATAGAAACACCCGCTTCCGCTGGTGCCTTTATATGCATATCTAATTATCCCGCTACCGTCCACGCATGCTTTCTTGTATTTCAGTTCTCCGCATGATTCCTCTAGTCTTTCTTGGCATACGCTGTTCGTAGTGCCACAGCAGTAATATGTGGCGCTTTCGGTGCCCAGATAATAAGATGATCCTGATGATCCTACGCAACTAGGTAATACCAGGCTGCGTTTGTAATCTCCGGTGCATTGGGACTTAGACCACGAATATCCGTCATTCATTCCAAACCCAAACATCATGATCATCGCGACAAGAAACTTTTGCATTAACGATTTGTTGCCAAGCGAAAAGACCGTTTCGCGCGGATGACCCTCTGGCGAATGTAATTTGCGCACGTTGTTTGGTCGAACCGCAACATCTTTAAACGGTCGCATTGAATATATATGGCCGTTATATAGCGTTACGCTATCGAACAGTCCTAGAAAGAAAATGTTTTTATTGGATCCAAGACGGCTTTTACATATTTTTCGTATTTCGTTGCCCATAAATAAATCCCCATGACGGCTGCAACGGAATAATATTCCACCGTAATTTCTGGGAAAAAACGCCATACGATACAGTTTTCTGATATAATTTTGGTTCATGATTTTTTCCCTTTTGTTTCAGTGCTAACCCTAATCCGTCATTCTTTAAAATGCGGAATTAAGACCTATCTGTTTTCGCGTTAAGTTTCCCTGTCACAGGATAGATTTAGGATTGCGAACCTTAA
>JAISCX010000028.1 GCA_031265235.1 Rickettsiales bacterium | reverse complement strand
TGTATTACTAAACATGCCTGTCGCCGGGGCGCCGGATAAATTACCGAACAGACCAGCGGGGATTTCACCGGTCAATCCGGAACAATCCTCGAATGTATTACTAAACATATATACCGCCGGGGCGCCCGATATATTGCCAAACAGACCAGCGGGGATTTTGCCGGTCAGGCCCTTGCAACTATCAAATGTACCAGAAAACATATAGACTGCCGGGGCGCCTGATATATTGCCAAACAAACCAGCAGGGATTGCGCCCGTCAGGCCAGTGCAACCACTAAATGTACTCATAAACATCTGGTTTGCCGGGGCGCCGTTTATACCGCTGAACAAACCGCTGGGGATTGCGCCCGTCAGGCCTTTGCAACCGCTAAATGTCCAATAAAACATGTGTGACGCCGGGGTGCCGGATATACCGCTGAACAGTTCCGACGGGATTGAACCGCTCAAGCCGGTACAACCAGAAAATGTAGAATTAAACATGTGTTCCGCGGGGGCACCCGATATACCGCTGAACAGTTCCGCGGGGATTTTGCCGGTCAGACCGGTGCAACCAACAAATGTATAATTAAACATGTATGACGCCGGGGCACCGGATAGACCGCTGAACAGTTCCTGCGGAATACTGCCCGTCAGGCCAGTGCAATCGCGAAACGTATAATCAAACATGTGCGTCACCGGGGCGCCGGACAGACCGTTGAACAGCTTCGGCGGGATTGAACCGGTCAAGCCAGTACAACCGTAAAAGGTTCGATAAAATCTGGGGTTTGTACCGTTTGCCAGGGTTGGAAATATGTCGCCCAGACTGCCCGAAATTCCGGTTATCTTTGTTTTGACCGTAGAACTGCCGAATGAAATTGCCGCCGTTGATGTCCCCGTGTTGTATTCCGTCGCCAATCCGTGTATCGACACGGTATAATTCCCGGAACTTGCATAATTATGCGTGTATTTCGTATTGGTTGTATTTTGTTTGTTTACTTCATCAATAATACCGTCGCCCCAATTGATTGAGAAATTCCCGCGCGCCGATATTTGGAAATCAAATGCGTCGGCATTCGTCAACTGCAATGAAAATCCTTGGGATACTTTTTTTATAAGCTCCGCAACGGCGGATTCAACTTTGGTTGTTGCGACGATTGAACCTGTGGTGGCGCCGGCCGCGTAATTGGACGACGCGAATCCGTTCAAGAGTTTGTTCGCCGAATCGATTTGCGTCATCATGTATTTGACGCTGTGGACCGATTTGCTGTTTACCCCTTCGCCAATCGGAACCGATATATTTTTTTGATTCAGAATGGTTTTATGCAAGTAATCCACGGACGAAATATCCGCGCCGGCATTGAAAAAAATTCCAAATATAAAAGATATCAGCGCTATGACGGATTTGCTGTTCATGCCACCCCCCGATTGGTTAAAAAAAGACCACCAAAAGTTAAGTGGTCGGGAGTTCTACAGTTCTATCGCAAACCCTGTCGCCTTCAACATATAGCAACAGCATCCCGACCAAAGGGCCAGGACAAAGTTAGTTTGTTAGCGATATTTGGGGTAGAAGCCCGATTCCTAACAAGTGTCAATTTACATTGTAAAGAATTTTATTTAAATAATCTATAAAAAAGAGTGCGAGTGTTATTGGGCGCATAACTAATGCGGAATATAGCGAAAATCTGGCTGGTTATGTATATAGTTGAACCCCAATCACCCATTATCATTTCTTATCCTTTGTGTATTTTTCAGATTATAGTTAATATTTTTATTATCAGCACTATACGCATGGCTGCGTCAGTTTTTTCAACCCCCTTTGTTTTTCGTGACAGAATATTGAAACGCATCCTCTTAGGGATTCAAACCTGATAAAAATCGGATTGAAATAAGATACAATGATGAACGTAACAAAGGAGTCATTCTATGAAACAACTAACGAAAAATTTTTTTATGTTCGCGTCAATCTTAAGCATATCGGCGGTGTTGGCGGGGTGTTCTTCGTCAACAACCGGCGATAAAAAATCAAACGAAGTCAATTATGTTCAAACGCACGAAGACGATGATATAACAAAATTAAGCGCCAGAATGTTCCAACGCTTTGGCGCCCCCGACCAATCAGGCAATGAATCCGGGATGGGCAGGATATGGTTCCGCGAAACGGATAGCGGATTGCAAATGGTTGTGGATTTGCAAAATGTCAGACCCGGCGTGGAATACACTTTTTATGTTTATGATATGACGGACAGTAACAAGAAAGCGCCAAAGAAAAGCTGTAAAAAGAAAAAAATGGATATAAGCTTTCCGACAGTCAAAGGTGACGCGGATAGAAACTTAAAGGCCACATTTATGGTGACGGGACTTGCCGCTGCGGATATCAAGGGTGCCAAAATCACATTGAACCGCCCGGATGCAAGCGGAGAGGAAATCGCCGTAGGTTGGGGAATGCTGAAAGAAAGAAGACTGTTTTAGAAAAAAAGAAAATATTGTTGAACATATATGACCGCCGTTTGGCGGTCATAATTTTTATTCCCAATCCATATGTGGTATAATTAATGTTAAAAATGATAACCCCCTTCAAATTCTTTATGGCGAATTTTATTTTTATCGTGACGGTTGCCGCGCCGGCTTTTGCGGATGTGCCGGAACTGTCCTCTGCCATACAAGAACAGTTGGGGGAAAAAATCAAAAATTCTTCCGGCCGCGCCAGCACTATGTCCGATGCGGATTTCTTCTCTCTGCTTAATAATGTCGCGGAATACAAAGAAATAAATGAAAAGATTGAGCGGCTAAAACAGAAATCAGCGGAAGCAAAGGCACGGGAACAATCAGCGGCGAACAAAATCCTGGGTGCGGCGGCGATTGGCGCGGCGGGCATCGGCGGGATGAACTATTTCCAAGGCGCAGCAGAAAAGAAAGCGGACGAAGACGCCGCCGGCGACATCGCGGCATACATAAGCACCATGACATGCGAGATATCTGGTCGCGGCGGCAAAATCAGACGCGGAGAAACAGGCGCAGCGCCCGGCTTTTCGAATCCTGCGATGGCGGTTGAATTAAAGTCGGAATATATAAGAATTGCGGACAAGACCCGCTCTGCGAAAGAAAACCTTGGGATGCCGGCCGGGATAGAATCAGATCTGATAGTGGACAAGTCGTCGTTGTATGATTACGGAGAGAACGGCGCGATGGGCAAGACGGCGAACCGGTTTGATATTGCGGAACAGCGATTGGCATCGGGAGAAGCGGCATCAAAGATGAACACAGGGGCAAAGGTTGCAGGCGCCGGGATACTGGGCGGGATAGTCGGCAATCTAGCGGTGAACGAGATTTTCCCGAAACTGGGCCAGGGCAATATAGAAAAACACGGTGGGAAAAAGGCTCCGCCCCCGGAAGAACCTTTAAAAAAATGAAATCTAGGATGATATTTAGAAAAATATTTTTCCCCGTTTTGATTCTGGGCCTGGCGCCATTATGCGCGTCCGCCCAGATTGATCCGCGCGAGTACGCGGATTGGAAAAATGATTATCCTGAAATTTTATTGATGGTTGATGAATCTGGCAAACCTCATTGCACGGCCCAATACGTTGCGCCGAATATAATTCTGACCGCCGCGCATTGCGTCCGTCCCCCGTTCAGCACAAAAGAAGAAATAGAAAAACTATTGGGTGCGTCCTATCGCTTTTGCAATGCCAATGATACATGCATAAATGCGACATTGGCAAATGTCGGCGATTTGCACTCTGACGAAGATTGGGCATTGCTGCGGACGGAAAACCAATCGGAAAAGTATTTTGATGTGCTGAGCGCGGCGCCGGATGTCGGCACTGGAATAGACCTTCTGGGGTTTGGCAATCTGCGTATTCTAAAAGATGAAGAATTGCAGACGCTTCGCAGGAAATATATTCGCGCTTGCGGCGGCGAGGAACTTGAAGAGTTTATAATACAAGAAGGCGCCAAACGCGGGCTGACCCCGAACGCGGCGCGCGATGAATGCACGGCGAATTCGTGCATTACAAATATGGAATTGCTTTTTTGCATCGAAGAATTTGCCCGTCTGTTGGAACTGGATGATCCGGAACTGGGCCCGGCTATGCAGCCTATTTTTGGCGACGATGGCAATCTGAAAGTCCACAGAAATTGCAAAGTTGTGTCAACGGGGTCAGCCATTACGGAATATAATTGCATGTCGTACAAGGGTAATTCCGGGGGCCCATTTTTAAAGGCCGACAGTAAAATGTTGGGTTCCATCGTCAGCGGCGGCGATTCCGGGCTTATATATCAACAAGAAAAAACGCTAATCAAAGGCACTAATTCAGCGCTGTTTTACAAAGCTCTGCAAGATATGAAATGATTTGTATGCACATGATGTATAGATGGGGCGAAAATTATGCGGGCTCTGCAATGGTTCTGCGATAACAAACTGCTTGACTTTCGTGGGGATTTGGTATAAATTTAGCCAGCTAAATATAAAGAGGATTGTTATGCCAAACGTATGCCAAGTTACCGGAAAAAAGACCGAAGTCGGGATGAATGTATCCCATTCGCACCGCAGGACCAAACGGACCTTTAAGCCGAATATCCAAACTTTGAAATTTCACAGCGATATTTTGGGTCGTGATTTTTCGTTAAAATTGACCGCATCCGGTCTTCGCACGCTGGTAAAGCATGGCGGATTGGATAGCTATGTCATGGCGAAACCTGTGTCGCGCTTGACCCCGGACATGGCGGCGATAAAGAAAGCGATCGAAAAGAAATCCGGCAAAACTGCTGCCCCGACAAAGAAACCTGTGCGCAAGCCGAACAAATCCGCGCGTCTGGTGAAAAAAGTCGCAGCGAAAAAGAACAAATAAACACTTCGTTCATTATAATGGCGTGGATGCGCCATTATCACAAATTTTCCCCGGAAAGGCCTTGTGGCGGAATGGTAGACGCGCTTGACTCAAAATCAAGTTCTGAAAGGAGTGTGGGTTCAAGTCCCACCGAGGCCACCACCATGATTTCTGTGGGTTTCCGCAGATTTTTTTATTTCCTGTCATAACCCTAAATTTCGTCATATTTTTGCATAATTTTACATAAAATGACATAATTTTGCATATTTTTTACACAAAATTTACACAGTCGGTTTTTCCTTTGCCCCAAACAAGTGATTTTAAGCCCTCGGGGCCCTATGATCATTCGCCAAATGCGCGTATTTTAAGGTAGTTTGTGGGCCCAACAAGCCTTTAGGTCCTTACTGCCCCTTAACAATCATTCTCTGCCGAATGATCTGGGGCAAATCCGCCTTGTCAGGACATAGCGCCGGGTATCAAAACCATCCCTGCCATTCGGAAAGTGGCAAATCGTGTTCCATCCCAAGGGTGATTATTGACGGCGGGTTTGCGAATACCTCGGCGACAGCGGCGGAAACATCGGATATGGATACACTGTCTATAATATCGATATTTTTCTTCATGTCGTCAATTCCGCCGAATAAAATGCTGCGCGTGGCGAAAAAGTCCGCCCGGCGCGAAGTCGTTTCCAGACCCATAATCAGCGCGCCTTTTGTCATTTCTTTGGCGCGGGCGAGTTCTTCTTCTTTGATCGGCGCCTTGCCACTTTTTATATCACGGCACAAACTTGCGATCGCCGCCACGGTTTGTTTTAATTTTGCAGGCTCTGTCTGCGCTTCTATCGTCGCGATGCCGATGTCTTCGTATGCCATGGATTCGGCGCCGACGCTGTAAACCAGCCCCAATTCTTCACGGATTTTTTGGAACAGCCTTGAAGAGAATCCGGCGCCCAAGACCCTCATCATTGATTTGATTGCCTGATTGCTTTCGCGAGATGTCGCGGGCAGCGTCGGCCATACGGCCTTGAAATAGGAGTGCGACAGCTCGCTCTTTTGTGTGTGCGACACCGCATTAATGTATGTGGAAAATTCGTATTTCGGCACATCAAACGCGGCCCATCCGCCGAACAGCTTTTCCATAAAAGACAGCGTTGCGGTTGTGTCTTCCAATCCGCCGCCCGATAGCACAAGTATACAATTTTTTGCCGAATAATGCGCATTAAAGTAATTTAATAATGTTTCGCGCGACAGCGCCAGCACAGATTCCGCGTTGCCCGCTATGTCGTGCTGCATTCCGCCGCGGAATATCGCGGCAAGCGTCGCCCTTTCAAGCGTGGCATATGGATCGTCTTCATAAGATTTTATCTCTTGGGTTACGACCAGCTTTTCTTTCATTAACTCTTCCTGGGGCACGGTCGGGTTTTGCACAATATCCGCGATTATATCGATCGCAAGGTTTTTATGCGGCGTTGGCACGGTCGCGTTATATGCCGTGACGTTCCAGGTCGTGTATGCGTTTATCTCGCCGCCGATATCTTCTATGGCGGTTGTAATCTGATGCTTGTCCCGGTTTTTTGTTCCCTTGAATGCCATGTGTTCCAACAGATGTGCCGCGCCAAAGTCATTTGGATTTACTTCGTTGCGGGATCCGGATTTTATATGCGCCCCCATGGTCAGGGATTCAAAACCCGGCACGGAATCAATAATTACCGGAATTCCGTTCGATAAAGAGTATATTTTTGGTTGAAGCATGATTAATGTCAGTGGTTGGTGGTTAGTATTAAAAACCGTGCGCGGCCGTAAGTTTTGTCTTTGATTACGGTCATGTTATGCGGGATTTCATGATTGCCGTCTGATTCCATTTCCCAGACGATTACCGCGCCGGATTTGGCGATATTTGCCAATTTTGCGACCAAACGCGTTCCCATATCCGCATTTGCATACGGCGGGTCTATGAATATTATGTCTGCGATTTTCCCAAGCTTGTCCGATGCTGTGACTGCATTTGTTTGGATAACGCTAGCATTGCCATCAATTCCGGTCAAGTTTTTTCGAATGTTTTTGATCGATTCGGGATTAATGTCCGTAAATATAACAGACTTGTTCGTGAAACGCGATAGGAACTCTATCCCAAACGCGCCGCTGCCCGCGAACGCGTCCCAAATGTTAAGCGGCGCGCAATGAATGGTGATCGGCAAATTATCCAGCATGTTAAACAATGCGATGCGCGCGCGATTCTGCGTGGGCCGTGCGCCGGGCGGCAAAAACAGTTTGCGTCCTTTATATTTTCCAGAAATAATTTGCAAATGACTGTCCATAAGGATAATATTATCACCGTAAAGTGGAAAATCAAATGACTGGCAATAAATTTATGAAAATGGCAATGACCGGCGCGCGATCGGCGGCGCGTCATGGCGATGTGCCGATCGGCGCGATAATTGTATTGGATGGTATTGTGGTTGCGCGGGGCGAAAATCGGGTTCAGATTGGCCGTGATCCGACGCTGCATGCGGAAATTGTCGCAATTCGGCGGGCAACCCGAAAACTTGGCAAAAAATTCCTGGATGGCTGCGAAATCTATGTATCGTTAGAGCCGTGCGCAATGTGCGCGACTGCGATTTCCTTTGCACGGATAAATCGGGTTATATTCGCGGCGCGTGACGCCAAGGGCGGCGGAATTCTGCATAATGCGCAGATTTATGACAAAGATCGGCATCTATGGCGGCCGAAAGTATCTGAAATGCCGGAATTTGCGGACGAATCATCTGATATGTTAAAAGATTTTTTCAAAGAACTTAGGTGCAAGAGCGAATCCTAGCCTTCTAGCTTTTTCTTCACCCGTTTTATCCGGGCCAGGATTTCTTCCAATGCGGATTCATCGATGCATGCGGGACGGGATTTTATTTCGTCCGCCAGCACTATGCAAAGCGTGGCCAGCAATGATGCCTCGGGCAGCGGGCCGATTTTGTTCAATATCTCGCGCGCGCGCAGATCGATCATATTGCCCAGCTCTGCCAATCTGGCCTCTTGACCGTCTTCACAGCCCATTTGGTATTTTTTATTGATGATCGGTATTGATACGATGCTCATCATTTATTCTTTTTTCAAATTTTCCAAGATTCTCTTGGTTTCGCCAATGTATTTTGCAGCATTTTCATTCTTTGTCCGCAGATCGGCGACCTGTTGCGTCAGAATCGCAACCTCCAGATCGGTTTGCTTGCCCGCTGCGCCGATACTGCTGCGAAGTTTTGCCGCCGACTCTTCCAGAGAGTCTATTTCGTTAAAAATCAAGCCTAAAATTTCACTCATGCGGAAATAATAAAGTATTTTTCTTATGCGTTCAACATGAATTTGTGATATAGTGTATAAAAGTTCAGGGAAAAAGAGAGATGTTTATTAAATTAGCCGCGGACAGATGTTCGCGTCGTATGGTTCAGTATTAAATTTTGATGACGGTTGAAACAAGGAGAGGGAAGTTGAAAACCAAAATAATCTATATTTCCGGCGGCGAAGTGTTCCCGCCGTCACAAGTCCGCGGTGCGTTTGATGCAGTGCGAAATATGCTGAATCTTGATTCTGATACGATAATTTTCGGCGTTCCGGTGGATAGCGACGATGTTGGCGCGGCGGACACCCCGAAATTTGCTGTGGCTGTGGATAATATATCTGCGGACATGGCAGAAATTATAAAAGAAGAACCGGTGGAAGAAAAATATGATTTTCTGTCGGAATCTTTGGAAATCACAGAAATTGCGGAAAAGCCTAAACGTGTCCGAAAAAAGAAGGAATCGTCTGAAAAACTGACAGACAATGCCCCGGCTTTGACATCTGAAGATAAACCGGTTGCGCCGATTTTATCAATTATTGGTGCTATAAATTCGGAAACCGTGTCACAGGTGGTGCCGGATGTTGCGCAAGAAGAACCTATGATTGTCGTAGAATCGGAATCTGATTTTGCGGGTGTGCAAGATTTTTCGGATGATGCGGATGACGATGAAATCAAATCCATAGAAGATATTTTTGCGGATATTGCGCCCTTGTCCGAAGACCGCCCCGTCGATCTGACAGAGTATGTTCAGCCGGAAGAGACGGTTTCTGCGCCCGCCGCAGAATCATCGGATACGGAAACTGACGCGACGTTGTCAAAACTGGCGACAGAATTTGCCGCAACCCAGGACGGCGATGATTCACAGGAAATATTGCCCGCAAAGGGCGGAAGAATAGGCAAATTAAAGAATATTTTGCCGTTCAAAAAGAAAGAAAAGGCGGAATCGTCGGTGCTGGGCGATTTATTCGGATGGGCGGGCGTCGCGGCAAATGACGATGCGGCGGAATTTGCGATGCCGGAATTTTTCAGGATGAGCAATTGAAATAAAGTTAAAAGTTGAAAGTTAAAATAATATGCCGTTTTGCTTGTGAAAAATATTTCAACTCTTAACTTTCAACTTTTTTATCATGCCAATAGAAAGAATTTTACGGCTTCTTAGAGATTCCGGGTTTCGCGTGTTGGGCGCGGACGGACAGTTCATCTGGCTTGAAGATCCCACGTGCGTAACCAGGGCCGCTGCGGAATTCATACATTACGCATGGATTATTATTTGCGTTATCACGGTTTTTATGCTGTTTGGTTGGGCTGTTGCGATTATTCGTGCGGGCAAGATAGGCAATATCGCAAATAATATGCGGAATCTTTTTCTTATATTCGGGATACTGGCCGCGGCGGTGCCGGCTGTGAACGCAATATGGGGCGGCGACCTGTTTGGCCGGGGATGCAATAAGATAGGGGTGCCAATCGAAGAAGTGCAAAGAATGTTGGCCGCGCGCAGTTCACAATTGCAAACCTGGGATGAAAACGACCTGTATGAGGAATTCGATATATACGACTCTGCGACGAATCAGCAATTTGCGGCGGACATGGCAAGACTGGGTCTTTCGGGATTTGACGAATCCATGCCCATTTTAACGGGCGAAGAAATTGTCGGTGCGAACGGAACCGTCGTTGTGGCGGGCGGCGCATATTTCGGACCAACAGCCAGCATTATTAATAGCGCCGGATTGCCTGTCGCGGCATCCGGACACACCAGCGGCCGCGGAAACAGCGCGCGCCGCGCAATGTTTGCTGTCGCAAATGTTCTGCCGGAACACGAACTTTCAATCATGCGCGGCGTCATCAATGGTTTTGGCATAAAAAAGCGTTCCGACGGCGCGGGTCATTTGGACGCCAGACGCGATGGCGGCGCGCGCGACCATGTCGGAACCGATCTTTATATCGGCGGGGTGCCGCCGCCGCCCGGCACCGATGTTCCGGCGCTGTTCAGCGGCCGGGTCGTCCGCGTTGGGTTATCTCATACCAGGCGCGGGGTGCCGCTGCATGACGTCGTTATACAAAACGACAACGGCACGGTCAGCCGCACGCTTTATGTCGCAAGCCAATTAAACAGGGGCGACAGGGTTGCAGCCGGGCAAGTCATAGGGCGCGTCGAAGAAATACGCGGGGCGTATTATGACACCCCCCAGCATGTTCACTTTGAATTGCGCCTGAAAGGGCAGATAATCGATCCGGAAAGTTTTCTTTAAGCCAGGGAGGTAAAAATGAAAAAACTGGGAATATTTTTCACAATTTGTTTATTCGCGTCCGGCGCATTTGGCGATGACTTTTTTGCAGAGCGTACGGTGACAGTCCAACCTGCCAAAGACGAATGCGTCGGCACCGCCGACAAAGCGTTGTGCGTCTTTGATACGGTAATCGCGTGCGTGATCCGCGATGAACCGGAATTATGCAAGAAAGTCGGTTTGACATATGATCAGACAATGATGAATTCGGTCGGGTATCTTGTCGGAAAAGATTATACCTATCGACCTGTGGACATGTATGTCAATCGCCGCCCGCCGACATGTTCTTTCCCCGACGGGCTTGCCTGCGCGTTTAATCCCGGCACGGGAAAAAATGTTGCGGTTGATATGTCTATAAGAAATAACAGAAAGTTCGGCATGTATCTGAAAAAAGAAAAAGGCGGCGCATGGTCCGTAATATTCGCAACAGAATTCTCGTGCTGGTCGGATGAAGACTGTTCTTGAACCTAAATATGAACCCCGTATGCGCGGGGTTCTTTTTATTCGGCGGGCGGTGTCATCGGCGCAACATTTGGCGCCGGGATATCCGCGGCTATTGCCGCAACCGGGCACATGCCGGCGCATGTTCCGCATGATATGCAAAGCGCCGGATCAATCCAGTATTTTCCGTCTTTGTTTGATATTGCCGCAACCGGGCATACGCCGGCGCATGTTCCGCAAACAATGCATTTATTCGGATCTATTTTATATGGCATGGAAATTTCCTTTTTTATCTTCTGTTCAACAATGCCAATATATACTGGAACATCGCGATAAATGATATGTAAAGATGCAGCGCGCCCAGAACAGCCAGCTGGTTTTGCATGGTTTCATCGCCGCCCGCGGCATATGCTTTCTTTAAGAACTGCATATCATACGCGGTAAACAGCGCGAATATCAGAACGCCGATTGCGCAGATGATCGTGGCAAACGTGCTGCCCAGCGGCCATATGAACGACGCGACGCCAACCAGAATCAATCCGATCATCCCGATAAACAGGAATATCCCAAGGAACCCCAAATCCTTGGCTGTCTTGTATCCGAACAGCGCCATGCATGCGAACATTATCGCCGCAATGATAAATGCCTGCAATATTGCCATGGGATTGATGGCCAGCGATGCGGCGACAAGCGGCGTTATCACAAACCCGATCATTATTGAATAAAGCGCGAGAACCAGTCCGCCGGCCGCCGGCTTTATCGAAAACACCCGCGTCTGGGCCCAAATCGATAGTCCGAGACCCCCGAACATGATAATATAGAACAGCGGCGAAAATCCGGTGAAATCGGCGTTGAACACCAGCGGCAGCCCCCAGGCCAGCGTGGCATATGTTGATACAGCGGTCAGCGCCACCGCGCCGAACATCAGCGCGAACACGCGTTTCAAAAACAGCCCGATCCCCCGGCTTGGATTTTGTTTTACCGGGACAGATTTTTTTGTCGGCATAATTTTCTCCTTTACGTTTGCGGATTTAATATAATACAATAACGCATATATTTCAAGAAGGAAGTTTTTATGGTTATAAATCCGATTTCGCCGGTTGCAGTTAACATTTTCGGTCTGGAAATCAGATGGTATGCGCTGGCCTATATCGCGGCGTTTATTATCGGATACTGGCTGATGCGGCGGCTGGCCGGGAAAAATCCGCCGGTTTCGCTGCAAAGCAAAAAGTTATGGGACGACCTGTTGGCTGCGGTAATTATCGGCGTGATTGTCGGGGGCCGCTTGGGATATGTCTTGTTTTACAATCTATCGTTTTTTATCGAACATCCGTTGGAAATATTCGCGGTATGGCACGGCGGAATGGCTTTTCACGGCGGTCTGCTGGGCGCGATGACAGGTGTATTTATATTCGCAAAAAGACAAATAAAACAGACACTTGCGATTCTGGATATCATGGCTGTTGTTGCGCCGATCGGATTGTTTTTCGGACGAATTGCAAACTTTATTAATATAGAGGTTATGGGTCGCGCTACGGACGGCCCGCTTGGCATCGTATTCGCGGGCACGGGCGACCAGACGCCAAGATACCCCAGCCCGCTGTTCGAAGCGGGTTTAGAAGGGATACTGTTGTTCTTAATAATGTTTTGTTTATGGAAATTCACGAATCTTCGCAAAACTTTGGGCGCGCTGTCCGGAATATTCGCAATGCTTTACGCGGTATTCAGGATATTTGCGGAACAATTCCGCGAACCTGACGCGCAGATCGGATTTCTGACCGGCTGGGGATTGACCATGGGGATGCTGTTGTCCGCATTGATGTTTGTCGCGGGCGCCGCGGTTCTTTGGTCTGCGTTCAGGGCGCGTAAAATTTGTGCTGATAAGCCATAGAAAAAAATTTTGATATGGCGGTCATGACCCCTGTGAATATGGTCGCCAAAAGTTTTTACATGTTTTTTTAGTATAGCAGATGCATATCCAAGTATTTCACAAATATCATATTCCTGTTTCATATATTTAAAATTGAGATAATAGTAACAATTTACTTGATTTTTTTCCTAAATTTGCATTAAAAT
>JAISCX010000004.1 GCA_031265235.1 Rickettsiales bacterium | reverse complement strand
GCCGGCGCCGTTGGGCCCCAGCAATCCGACGGATTCCCCTTGGCGAACGAACAGGCTTATATCGCGCAAAACCAGCTTTTTGCCGTATGCTTTGGAAAGATGCTCTACTTTCAATACCGATTGTTTCATGTTATTATCCGTGATTTGTGACCTGTGATTTGTGATTTGATTGTATGCTTTTCAATAATCCGGTAAGCATTTTTCGTATATTATCCGTCTCTGTTATTAAAACACACCCATCCGCGCTTGATATGAATTTTAATCTGCATGATATCATCAGTTGAAATTTTAATTCTGCTGCAGATCCACGAGCGATGCCTATGAATTGTTTCATTTCTCCATCGGTTAATCTTGCGCCACCTTCCATAAGATTAGAACCTATTGAAATGGCAGCTCTCCTCATTTGTGAAACCAATCCAAATGTTTCACTTTTTGGAAATGATTCTGTAAGTCTGTATATTTCAGATGTCAAATCGAAAGATTTCTTAAAAACATCTAAATCTTCTACTGATTTCATTTTTATCTCTCTTCAAATCACAAATCACAGGTCACAAATCACAACTGAATAACCATCTCTTTCGTTCTTATTTCGTCCCCGTTGCTGGAATTAACCTGGACATCGCCGGTCAGCGTCACGCTTCGTTTCACGCTGTCATACATGCCGTGCGACGCCTTGATATTGTCGGTGATTTTGGCACCCTTGTCAACATGAACAATTCTGGCGCGGACACGGGTCATGAATACTTTGTCTTGGTCTTCGTATTCTTGGCGCGCCGAATCAGCCTTGATTGAAAAAGGGTTTCCGTCTTTATCTAATCCTGCAAAGGTGGGATTTTCCATTTTGAATTGATTTTTCGCAATGTCATTCATATTTATCGCGGAAATAGGCGTCCATAACAGAGTCTTGTTAAGAACCGCGCCCGCGAACAATGCCAAAAGCATAACCAGTCCCCATCCGGTAAAGAAAAACTGCCACAAACGCTGCAAGCGCTTGTGCCGCCCGGATATTAAAAATTGACGGTTTGATTTCATAGTGACAGTGTCAGTGCAAGTGCAAGTAAAGTAGGAATTGTCGGGTAAATTCATATCCGCACCCAGCAGTATACTTGCACTTGCACTCTCACTTGCACTCTATTATAAATTCCTTTGATTTGCAACTTTATTTCTGGTAAAATTAACCAAGAGAGAATTATGAAAGCCCGTATTTGCTATTTGCCATTTGCTATTTGCCTTTTTGCGACGGCCATGCCGTCGTATGCGGCCATGACCATTAAAAAGGCGGAATCCGTGGCACCGGCGGCAAAATCCGCGGGAGACGCGCTGACCGGGAACAGTCTGGTGCCGACAGCCCTTTCCCTTATTACCGGCGTTATGGCGCTGAACCAGCAGATGAAAGATCTTACCGGCGATTGTATCCCCACGGACACAGAGATTAACTGGGTGTCGGGTATAATGAAAGAATATGCCAAGACCGGCGCGGCCAACCAGAAATCCATTACAGCCGGACTAAAAAGCGAACCATGCGAAGGGGAAAGCTTTAAAGACCGAATGCAGTCTGCCGCAATGACCAGCGGAATACAGCCTTGCTTTGTAAAATTTAACACCGATTCGGACAACGGCATGATTTGGCAAGATTATCCAAAGGCCAGCAAAGCCAGCATTTGCAAGAAAAACGGCGGATTCAATTGTCTTCCCAAAGACGAACAAATAGTATCCGACGTATATGACGTATTCGCATTGGTCGGATTCGGACCCGCGGATTATTTGCCCGGCGAAGCCACGCTGGCCGCTAAAATGACGGAAAAGATAGAACGCTGCTCTAACGTAAAGCTGGCTGCAAAAAAAAGGGAATTATGGGGCGAATTTTTAATTAACTCGGCCGGCGGTCTTGGTAAAACCGGCGCAGGTTTGGCAGACACCATGAATACCGTAAACCAAATTATGTCGGGCGGCGGCGCGGCAAGCCACTTGAATGCGGTGATGGGCATGGCACCGTCTTTGGCCGGCGGGCTAATGAAATAAAACGCCGCAAATTACACTTGCACTAACACTTGCACTTTTATTTGAATTTCCGCTTTTTCTGTGATATAATTTTCCTAAAAGGCATTGTAATGGCGAAAAAACTTGAATTCAAACACGGACAGTTTGTTGTATACCCAACCCAGGGCGTTGGCAAAATCGCCCGCGTGGAAGAACAAAACATCGGCGGTCAAAAGATTCAATTGTTGGTCATTGATTTTGAACAGAATAACATGACGTTGCGCGTGCCGATAGACAGGGCGGAAATCTCTGGACTTCGTCCGCTGGTCACCACCAAAAAAATGGATGATGCGATAAGCAGCGCAAAGGGAAAGGCCGGCGCGCGGCGCATGATTTGGGCACGGCGCGCGGCTGTTTATGAAGAGAATATAAATTCCGGCGATCCGATGCGTCTGGCCGAAGTTGTCCGCGACCTGCAGCGCCGGTCGGCTGCCGACGCAATGACTTTTTCCGGGCGCCAGCTGTATATGCGCGCGCTGGAAAGAATGGCCCAGGAATTCGCGGTTCTGCACAAAATCGATCTTGACGCGGCGTCCGAAAAAATAGAAGAAATCCTTGGCGTGCCAAAAGAAATAGATTTGAACGCGGTGGACGAAGAGGAAGAAGAATTTGACGAAGAGGAAACCGGGACCTAGTCTATGAAAAAAATAACTTTGCTATTTGCTGTTTGTTGTTCTCTATTTATTGCCGGGTGCGGCGTCAAGTCGGAACCGAATCACCCGAACGGCGAAAATTTTCCAAGAAATTACCCGGTGTATTGAGCCCCCAAGGAAATAAAATGATAGAAAATATTCTTCCACCGGATTGGAATACCAGGGCGCCTGTGACCCAGGTAAAAAAAATAGACCTGGGCAATTGCTATATTATTTTTATATCCGGAATACAACCGACTGCCGGTCCGAACAAAGTTGTTTTAACAAACGATATCGCAGAACAAACAAAATCGGTATTCGAAGAAATAAAAAGCAGCCTGACCCTTGCGGGCGCGTCTTTGGACGATGTGGTAAAGGCGGTCATATATCTGACAGATATAAATGATTTTGATATCGTGTCACCCATAAGGGCAGATTATTTCAAGAATTCAAAACCGGTTTCCACATTAATAGGGACAACTGGATTTTCCAGACAAGGCGCCAAGATCGAAGTCGAAGTAACGGCCGTGCTGCCAAAGTAATGGATGATTTACCCGACAGCAGGGAAAGTATAAGTTTTCCCTCCTTTTCCACCCGCGCGAACCTGTTTGCATGGGGCCCGGGTTGGAGTGGTGCCGCGAACCGAGGGTCCCGCAGCCGAGCATAGGCGGTGGGCGCGAGGTAGCGGCGGGGTGGGTAATTCCCCTCCTGCGGAGGGGTGCCGAGCAAAGCGAGGCGGGGTGGGTTTGTGATATTTGGGACTATTTTTTACCCCTCATAAACCCCGTACACCCACCCCGGAAAGCTAAGGCATCAAAGATGCCAAGCTTTCCGCCCCTCCAAAGGAGGGGAATTCAGATCGCCCCTAACATATCACAAATCACAAAAAACCGGCTTGCGCCGGATTTTTACTGCCCTAATCCCGCCGGACTGAACCGCCCGATATTATTAATCAATTCTTCAAACGCATTCAACTGGATTTCCGCGGGTATCGGCGTCGCGCCATCGGCCAGATCAACATCTGGAAAATCCTTATCCGTCAGTATTTTTGTTTGAATGACGCGACGCGCATTACCCGGTTCCTGAACGGCCGGATCTATCCACGCCAGCAATATTTGCTTGTTGCTATATGTCAACGGAAACGGCCCGCGTTGGTTTTCGTCCGCGCCGTAATAAATCCAGACCGGCTTGCCATAAATAGTGCGGGCGTTGGGGCTGCCAAATTTTTTTTCCAAATCGGCGGTTGTTTTTACATCAGTCAATTGGGCTTTGGCGTCTTCGGGAAAAATATACCCGCGGTGTTTGGTCTGGAAAGTGCATCCCGCGCAAAACAGCGCGACGAGAAACGAAAAACGAAAAACGAAATTTAATACTTTTTTCATTTTATAAATCCTGATTTTTCCATCATAGACAATTCTCTTACACATATGCCAGTGTTTTTATAAATCCAATCCGCGACCAGATGCCGGTGGCAGAATTTATCCG
>JAISCX010000020.1 GCA_031265235.1 Rickettsiales bacterium | reverse complement strand
GGGGGGTAACATTGTCAATGTTCTTACGATTCTGAATAGAAATATGTTAAGAACAAAAAATAGAACAAAGGACAAACAATGTCAAAAATAAATAAGTATTACTGGAAAGTCCTGGGGCTTTCCGTACTGATGACCATATTCGGCATGGGTAAAATAAAAGCGCAGGATAAAAATGTGCGTAATCGTGTTAATCCGAGTATTTTGGAAAATACAATCGGCGCGTTTAATACAACGGCCAAAGACGGCATGAATGCACAGGGAAAATTCAATATCGTGGTGAATGCCGATGGGGGAATATCCAGTGTTGATAATGAATATCATGCCTATGATATATCAACCGGGCGGGACGAAGATGGTTTTTATCCGCCTGTGGAAACGGCCAAAAGCACCGATAAACAAAATAGGGGAACGGCAAAAATAACCACAGGAGCCGACATTGAATTGAAATATGATGAAAACGCAAGGGCCGGTGCGCGCGTCATAGCAGAATTTGATTTTCAGAATCAGTCAATAGCCAACAGCCGCGGGCAATATCTTGACAGGCCAGAGGCAAAGTTTGATCCGCGACTGATAGATTTTTATTTTGAATTTATGTTAAAGAACAATGGCAGAATTGGCACATCAATGGGAAATGCATCGCCGATGGGTGATGCGCAATTCTTGTTTAATCTGCCTGCTGGCGCGGATAACCTGATCCGTCATCGCGAAGGCATGGGTGTGAAAGCTTATTATGCAAATACTTTCCAAGATAGAGATTGTGCCCTTGCATACAGATTTTATGCGGATTTTCGTGAACCGTCATATGGCCGGTATTTTTCTGATAATACCATAATTAAAAATCATTCATCTGCTCCGGTTGCAATTGGTGCGGGTGGGGAAGTAGATTGTAAAATGGATTTGGGCGGTGCGGCCGTTAGATATGTGGCGGCATTGGGGTATAGTTATATCACAAATGGCATGTATGATGAAATTGGCAATTCTGTTCATGCCGCGCCGCAGATCGCTTTATTTGCGGATGCCGAATTTAAAAAGTTCGGAATATCAGGCGCAATGAATATGTTTGGAACATTTAACAATCTTATTAGTAAATTTGTTGCAGAGTCTTATTACAAGATAGATAAAAATAGTCGGGTGTCCTTGTTCGCCGCCTTTGGTTGGAATCCAATCATGATGTCAGAAAAAGAAGGAAACACGAATTTGGCAGACAAATGGATTGACAATAAATATACATTCGTTGGCGCGAAATATCAGAATCGCGGAATCTGCGCGTTCATCACATTCTATTATATCGACAGATTTGACAGCTTTGGCGGTCTGAACAGAATGCCGATAGATGATAGGATCAGCAATGGAAAAAGCCTTAACGTTGGCGTATCTTTGAATTTGGCAGAAATACTGCAGCGAAAGAAATAAAAAATCCTCCTTGCATGGGGGATTTTTATTTGTATAATTCGCGCATCATGAAAAAAGTAAAAAATAACCTTGGTAAAAAACAATCATCCAATAAACGCGTGAATAATTATTCCGCTATAAAAATATTTGGCAAAAAACACAGGCTTGGGGTTGTAATTATATCTGTCTTTGCGTTGTGTTCTTTGCTTTTTGCCCTTTATTTCATCGGTTTTCAATCCACGGTAAAACAGGATGCGTCAATTGAAATCGCATCCGGCGCCACGGTGTCGGGAGTTGCGCGCCAGCTGAAAAGCCAGGATCTGATCGAATCCGAAGATATGTTCGTATCAATGGTTGCCGGATTCGGGGGCAGGGTGCAAAGCGGGATTTACGATATTCCGGCACGCTCTGGCACTTGGCGAATCGCCAAAATGATCGCGCACGGCGAAGTCGCCGCCACCAAAATCATGATTCCCGAAGGTTTGACAGTTCGACAGATTTATGCGGTGCTTGACGCGAATCCGTTCTTGCGCGGTGCCGCGTGCGAACAAGAAAGTGATTGCTATAAAGACGGCGAGCTTTTCCCAGATACATACCGCGTGGCCAAGGGAACGAATCGGGCTGCAGTGCTGATGTTGATGCGTAAAAAAATGATGACGTTTGAAAAGGGATGGACGGCGGGCGGGCGCAAAGCGCCGCGACCGTTGAAAAATTGGAATGATGTTGTGACGCTGGCCAGCATTGTTCAAAAAGAAACGCCGAAAGCGTCAGAAATGCCCATGGTGGCGTCCGTGTATCTTAACCGTCTGCGTAAAAAGATGAAGCTGCAGGCGGATCCGACGGTTGTGTATGCGCTTACGAATCGGCTTGGCGATATGCGGGGCGAAGCGTTGCTGTCCGGGCATTTGCAAACGGACAGTCCGTATAATACATACAAGAATTATGGTCTGCCGCCGCACCCGATTGCGAATGTGGGATCCGACGCGATTCGCGCGGTATTGAATCCATCGGATACGAATTATCTGTTTTTTGTTGCCGACGGCGCCGGCGGGCACATATTCTCGCGCAGTTATGGCGAGCATCAAGAACACCACGCAAAGTGGCGAAAAATCAAAAAAGCGCGGCAATAAAATGCCGCGTTTTTTATGAATAGCCTCCTAATGAAATTTGCAAAGACTGATTGTAAAATAAGTCCAAACCCAGAAAGGAGGGAATAAATGAAGAAAATAATTCTAGCAACTTTAATCGGCGCGATCGCGCTGGGCACGGCAAACGCTTCGCCAAACGATGCGGACCAATACGGCGTCAGAACAAGCGTCTTTAACCCGATATATCGTCCGTTGCAAAATGACTGGGCGCTGCAGGCGGGCTTTGCATTCCAGACCGGCGCGCACCAAGGCAACGGCGGCCAGACAGACATTGCATCAGGCGATTTCACAGTCGGGGATGTAAAGGTGGCGTATGGCGTCATGGACAATCTGTATGTGTCGTTTGATGTTTACAAGGATACGTTTGAAATCAATCCGTATTTCAGCAATTTTATAATCGGACAATTTGCGAATCCTGAACTTGGAATCAACTGGCAAATATTTCGTCCTTCGAAATCATTTGCCCTTGATCTTATCGGCAAATACGGAATCGCATGGACCAAAGATGCGACGACCGATCAGCGAATCGGCATGAATAACTTGCAGGCGGGATTGCATATCTATGGCGATGAAGGCATGTTTCAATGGGGCGTCCAGTCTTTGGCGCAATACGCCTTTACCCCGGAAGGAATGGCCGGCATGTGGAATTTGCTTTCAAGGGCAGAGGCTGAATTTGAAATCGTGGATAGAGTCGGTTTAAAGGGCCAGTTTGACTATAACGTATATAATATGAATGAAGGCGACAGCGCCCCCGTCATTTATGACCGCGTGCTGGCATTGGGCGTTGTGTGGGATGTTTCGCCCGCCGTGGCCGCAATCCAGCCATACGTGTCATACCACTTCCAGACTGCGAACAGCGCCGATAGTTCTACCTTGCCGAATAATTTCTGGCAGATAGGCGCAAAATTTGGAATTCAGTTCTAAAAAATCGATCACATTGGGAATGTGAAACTGCGCGGCCGCACAACAATAAAGTTCACGTTTCGCTTTTCACATTACACATTCAAGAAAAAATGCGCATTTATGCGCATTTTTTCTTGACAACAGTATACTTTGCCTTTATACTCCCTGGGCTTTGCGCGATGCTGGCGCACGGCGAAAAATCACGGAATCCCGCGAAATTCAGCGGTTTATAATCCCCATAAAAACTTGGCGGAAATAAACTGAAAGGGGTTTTGTGCAAAAAAAAGCAGCGATAAACAAAGAGTTTTTTAATGCCAACAGTCAACCAACTGATTCGGAAACCGCGCAAAAAAATTGCGAATCGTTCCAAGGCGCCGGACATGAAAATGAATCCGCAGAAACGCGGCGTATGCACGCGCGTTTATACGACCACGCCGAAAAAGCCGAATTCCGCGCAACGCAAAGTTGCCCGCGTAAAGTTGGCGAACGGCAACGAAGTAACGGCATACATCCCGGGCGAGGGTCATAACCTCCAAGAACACAGCGTCGTAATGATTCGCGGCGGCCGGGTCAAGGACTTGCCGGGTGTAAAGTATCACATCATACGCGGCGTTCTGGATACCCAGGGCGTGAACGCGCGCAAACAAAGCCGGTCGCTGTATGGCGCCAAGGCGAAGAAAGCGTAATTTAAAAGCTAAGGGCTGGCATTAATAGCTCTTGGCAGTAATCGGGAAACCGGTGAAGCAAAAGGAAAAATAAAATGTCCAGACGCAACAGAGCAATCAAACGCGAAATACTGCCGGATTCCAAATACGGTAACTTGGTCGTGGCAAAAATGATCAACGTAGTGATGTGGGACGGCAAAAAGGAAGTCGCCGAAGGAATCGTATATGGCGCTTTGGAACGGCTGAAAAAAATTGCGAAAGATGGAAACGAATTGGTCGCGTTCTTGGATTCGGTCGACGCTGTCAAGCCATCTGTGGAAGTCAAAGGCCGCCGCGTCGGCGGCGCGACCTATCAGGTGCCCGTAGAGGTTCGCAAAGAGCGTCAGCAGACGTTGGCGCTGCGCTGGATCATCCAGTTTGCGCGCAAGCGTTCCGAACGCAGCATGGAAGAAAGACTGTTTGCAGAGTTGCGCGATGCGCTGAACAACACCGGCAACGCGTTTAAGAAAAAAATTGATACGCACAAAATGGCGGATGCCAACAAGGCGTTCGCGCATTTCAGATGGTAAAAACAACAACAAGCGAAAAAGTGAAAATAGTGAAAGAAGTGAGAAAAGTTCTTTTGCATTTGTCTTTTTTCAAATTAAAAATAAAGGGTGGACAGGTATTAATAATGACAATTTGAAAGTAGGATAAATCACTATTTTCACTTTTTCACTATTTTCACTTTTTCACTGTTTGCGACGAAGGAGCAAACAAAAATGGCTTTGGGAAAAACCGCACCTTTACATATGTATCGCAATATCGGCATTATGGCCCATATTGACGCAGGAAAGACAACCGTATCCGAACGTATTCTGTTTTATACTGGAAAATCATACAAAATCGGCGAAGTGCACGACGGCGCGGCCACAATGGACTGGATGGAACAGGAACAGGAACGCGGGATCACGATTACATCCGCCGCGACCACGACTTTCTGGCGCGACCATCGCATAAATCTGATAGACACCCCCGGTCACGTGGACTTTACAATTGAAGTTGAACGCAGCCTTCGCGTCCTTGACGGCGCGGTCGCGGTGTTTGAATCCGTGTCCGGCGTCCAGCCCCAAACTGAAACCGTATGGCGCCAGGCCGATCGTTACAGCGTTCCCCGCATTTGCTTTATCAATAAAATGGACCGCATCGGCGCCGATTTCTTCCGCTGTGTCGATATGATACGCGAACGTCTGGGCGCGAATCCGCTGGTTATCAATTTCCCGATCGGAAATGAGTCCGATTTCAAGGGCGTGGTTGATGTCGTTGAAATGCGCGGCGTCGTATGGGAAGACGAAATGGGATCAAATCCCGTCTATATCGATATTCCCGAAGACCTAAAGGCCAAAGCCGAAGAACTGCATACCAAATTGGTAGAAGCTGCGGTCGAACAGGATGATTCCATCATGGAATCATACATGGAAGGCAAAATTCCGGATGCGGACACCATCAAAAAATTAATCCGCAAGGGAACAATCAATCAATCGTTTAATCCGGTTCTGTGCGGAACGGCATTCAAGAACAAGGGCGTGCAGCCTTTGCTTGATGCGGTTGTGGACTATCTGCCAAGCCCTGTGGACATTCCTGCGATCAAGGGTGTCAAAATGGACGGCGAAACAGAAGAAGAACGTCATCCCGACGCGACAGAGCCGTT
>JAISCX010000006.1 GCA_031265235.1 Rickettsiales bacterium | reverse complement strand
CCCGGTCCCAAACCCCGGAAATGAACGGTGGCAATGCCGATGGATTGAAAATCATGACCCATCATAATCGCTGTTGGCAATAAACAGCGCTTTTCTTGTGTGTTATACAATAGGGGATTGCCAGCAATGAATTCAAGCATTGATTGCTTTTTCAAAGTCTTTTTCGGCCCAAATGATGACGCCAAGGCGCTGGGCGTCGGCCAATTTGCCACCAGGTTCGTCACCCGCGATAACGATATCCGTCTTTGCGCTGACGCTGCTTTGGATCTTTGCCCCCATGAATTCAAGAATATCACGCGCTTCGTCGCGGGTATATTTTGAAAGGGTTCCGGTCAGGACAATCTTTTTGCCGGCAATTTGTGATTCGTGATCTGCGGTTTGTGTTTTGACCGGATCGATGATTGTCAGATGTTTCAACAATTCGTCCAGCGCGCCTGCATTGTGATGATCCGCAAAATATTTGACTATTTCTTCGGCCATAATTTCACCGATGCCATTTATTTCATTCAGACGCGCGGCGTCCGCTTTGCGCAGTTTTTCAATCGTTCCAAATTCGCGTGCAAGAAGTTTTGCGGTTGCTTCGCCAACTTCTGGAATTCCGATTGCGAATAGCAAACGGTGCAAATCAATTTTCGCGCGCGAACGTATTGCTGTGTCAAGGTTTGCAACGGATTTTTCGCCATAACCATCCATTTCGCGCAATTCGGCGCCGTGCTTTGGAATCAGTGTCCATATATCCCCAGGATATTCCAGCCAGCCCAATTCCACAAATTTTTCAATATTCTTGTCGCCCATGCCTTCTATGTCGAATCCCTTTCTGGATACGAAATGCGTCAATGATCCAACGCGCATCGCAGGACAGCCCAGCGTGTTTACGCACCGTCGCGCGACTTTGTTTTTTTCCCGAACCACGTCCGCGCCGCACACGGGGCACTTTGTCGGAAATTCATACGGAAGACTGTCCGGCGCGTGCGAAATTACCTCTACCACTTGCGGGATGACGTCGCCGGCGCGCTGAACGACGACCTTGTCGCCGACGCGGAAATCCTTGCGGGCAATTTCATCCGCGTTGTGCAGCGTTGCGCGTGCGACGATCACGCCGCCGATGTTGATCGGATCCAGTTCCGCCACAGGGGTCAGCACGCCCGTGCGCCCAACCTGGATAGCAATGTCATGCAAGTGCGTGATCGCGCGCCTTGCCGGGAATTTATATGCGATTTCCCACCGCGGAGAATGCGCCGTCGCGCCCATTTTTTCCTGGACCGATATATCGTTGACTTTGATAACCAGACCGTCGATGTCAAATGGGACTTCGGACCTGTGTTCCGCAAAATCGTCATATATATTCTGGATTTCGGACAGCGTCCGCGCATGGCGGCACCACTTGCGCGTGGTCTGGAACCCCCAGGATTCCAAATGTTCAAACAAATCGCTTTGCGAATTCCAGTCGCGGCGCGACACATCCCCATAACTGTATGCCAACGCGCGCAGACGGCGCCTGGCTGTAACCTGGGGATCCAGCTGGCGCAAGGATCCCGCCGCCGCGTTTCGCGGATTTGCGAATATTTTCGCGCCCTTTTTTCCGGCCGCGATATCGGATTCCGCGTCACTGTTCAGCGCAAAGAAATCATCGCGCATCATATATACTTCGCCGCGGATTTCGAGGATTTCGGGAACATCCTTGGCGCCCAGAACCCGTGGGACATCAGGAACCATTTTTAGATTTTCCGTGATGTCTTCGCCCATAACGCCGTTTCCGCGGGTCAGCGCGCGAACAAGAAACCCGTTTTCATACCGCGCGGAAAATGAAAGGCCGTCTATCTTCGGCTCTATATAAAAATCAGCGTTTTGTTCAAATTTTTCAACTTTTTTTAGAAAATCAGAAACATCGTTTTCATCAAACACGTCGTCGATAGACAGCATCGGGATAGCATGCGGAAAACTTTTAAAATCTTTCGATACGGCACCGCCGACAGAGTTTGCCACGCTGTCGGTTCCGCGGGCCAGTCCAGGATGTTGTTTTTCCAGTTCGACCGCGCGGTTTTTCGCCGCGTCGTATGCAGCGTCGTCAACCAGCGGCGCATCATTGGTATGATACGCAGTGTCCCATTCGCGCAATTTTTTCATCAGCGCGGCGTGCTCTTTGGCCGCGCCGGATAGAGAATCGGCATCGTCAAAAAGATTTAATTCATTATCTTTCATGATGCTTTATGATAATTGACCCGGATAAATTTTACAACCAAAATTATCGTTCGTTTACAGGAACCGGCAATTGCCTGTTTATACTCGCAACAGGTTTTGGATGATTGATAGGTTCAGATTCCGCCGATTTCGTGGCGGTGGCATATTCCGAAAAAGCCAGCCAAATGTCTTTCATGTTCATTTACTTCCCTCTTTTTCCAAACATGATATCTGTTTGGATGAATTAATTCAAAAGGAAGTAATTCACAGAAAAAAAATCCCGCATATCGCGGGATTTTTACAGATTCTGCATCCGTTTTTTTAATTTCATTATTCGCCTGTATGATTCGCGGATTCGCGACGCAGGTATTTCGCCGGATTTGACCATTTTCATTATCATTTCGTGAATATTGTTGCTGTCATAGGTCGGCCAATTCTCTATCAGCAGAATATCGATACCGGCGGTCAGCGACTTTCTGACGAATTCTTCCGTGGTCCAACGGTCCGTTATATCCGGCATGTCGATCCCGTCTGTTATGACCACCCCGTTGAACCCGATCTCGTTACGAAGAATGTCCATGGTTTTTTTTGACATTGACGCCGGATAAACCGGATCGACCCGCATATTGTAAAGATGTCCGACCATCACCATTCCGAACATTCCGGATTTGGAAAGCCCTGCGAACGGCCGCAGATCGTCACGGCCCCATTGCGGGGGCGAGTATTTTATTCGTCCGTATCCTGGGAAATGCTTGTAACAGAACACGACGCCGGCGGCCGCAAGCCCATTGGCAAATGCCTGTCCGTGCGCCATGACGGTCACGGCGTTGTTTCCGAACGACCGGGTGTCTTCCGCCATGGCCGCTTCCCTTTCATAATCGTAAATGTCCAATACCGGGGCATAGTTCAGGTTTAATCCGATCGCCCGCATTCCGCGTCCCAAGCTGTGCGCGACCGCATAAGTATCTTCTGGCTTGCCGCGCCCCATTTCCCTTGCCGCAGGGGTCGATTGGAACCCGTATTCAGGCGTCAGCCGCTGAACGTCGCCGCCTTCCTGGTCTATGGAAATAAACAGGGGGATTTCGGCGGCCGACTGCAATTCGTCCGCCAAATCTTTTACCTGGCCGACGGATTTTATGTTATATGGTTCGCGCTTTACCGGGGTTTTGGAATACAGGACAACACCGCCGATACGCCCGGCGCGGATTTCAGAAATCAGCTTTGGGTTCGCATCCATTCCGAAAAAACCGACGACCAGCATCTGCCCGACCATCTGTTCCAATGGCGGCTGCGTCCTGCGCGAAACAATCGCGGCGGCCGCGACAATGCATATGGCGACCGCCAGGATGCAAACTGCGCTGATTTTTTTTCTATCTGCCAAGTGACTTTTGTTCCTCCATTACCGTAAGAAAGTTGGCGGCGGGTGCTATCAGGAAATCATTGCCTTGTATGGATGAATTCTTGTTTTGCAGAAAGGTTACAAACTCCCCCTTTTTCGTGAAATCGTTGTATTGCGTCATCACAAACAGCTGGCTTTCATATTGAACTTCGGAACCGCTTACAAAGAGTGCAAGCATATCCGACAGATTTTCAAAGGTTGTCCTGTAAACCAGCTTGTATCCGCTGTTATCGGCCCACGTGTCCTTGAACACCGGCGCGCTGGAAAACGTGACTGCGAATTTTTTATCGGCGGGAATTCCGATGATTTCCGGCAAAGGGTCGGAATGCATGCCGTTCCTGTCCAGATACGCTTTTTCCAAAACCTGCAACAGTCCGGATTTATTGTTTTTATCCATGTCCTGCAACTTTCCGTCTGACAAATCCACCGACATCGGCGATATGTTCACCAGGCCTGTTGCGTAATAAGCGTCAACTGTTTCAGACTGCTCGATGATAACTTCATAAACGGCGATGTATTTGTATCCCATCTGGGCAATCTGGTCTTCGTCAAGCGTTTCGTCGTTATAGGTATTATAAGAACGATCATAAAACTCCTTGACGGCAAGATCCATTATGATCGACATGTTCTCATTGTTCAAATGGGCGATACGCCGCTTTTCTGTGTGGGATAAGTCAGTGACTATCAAGCGGGCGGCTGCCCCGGGCAGAAAGCTGGTCGCCGCCCGGGCCAGCGCGCGCATATCCAGCCCGTCTTTGTCGACAAAGACTTTTTGCGCGGCCAGATTTGTCTCGCCGGCTTCATACCGGCTGCCGGATATTGTGTCGGTGCATATGGCATAATCCGTTCCCCCGAATTCTTTCGCCCCGTTTTCCCCGGATATAAAGAAATAATTTTCCCCGTTGCGCGCAAGCAGATTGAACGGCTTCAGCGCCCTTGCGGACGCGTTGACGCCTGGGTGTGCAGGAACAATCCGGCCGAATCCCGTGACCGCGATTTTTTCATTGTTGTATCCGCCCAGCATTTCCATATCCGAATCATCCACGGCAATGTCGTTCGCTATATCCAGGAAAATCCTGTATTCCCCTATGCTCGCGATTGTTTCAATAATTTCGGATTGCCGCGCGGCCAGATCCTGTTTGGAAGAGATGTTGAACACGACGTCTTCCTCTCCCGGCTTTTGCTGTTCTTGTATCCGGCGGACGTTCATGATCATTCCGGTATTGTCCTTGAACAAAACGCTGTCTTCCACGGTGGCCGCCATATATTGCAATCCGGTTGCTGGCGAATCTTTCAGCGGCAATTTCATCCCGTCGTTCCAGTCCTGGAACACCAGCGTCCGTCCGGCTTCTGTATCGGGAAATGTTCCGTGGCCGTTGTCGTTGAATTTGACGTTCGTTTTTCCCCTGATCAAATCCTTGCTTTGTTTCAATATTCCGGCGATGTCGATGGAATCGGCCGGTATGTTTCCGGTCATGTCCAGCATATAGGTTTTCTTCTCATCAGACGATTCCAATACGGATTTGCATGATTGGAAATCGGAAATTCCGGACAACTTTACATAAACAGTGTCGTTCTTTTCAACCGGTGGTTGTGGTTCTGGGATCGGTTCTTCTTTTTCACAGCTTGAAAGCAACGCGGACGCAGTAAAAACCGTGGACAGAATCACGATTTTAACTAAATTTATAAGATTGCGGTTTTTCATTAAGATGTCCTTTTGGGTTTTCCTTTCCTTCCTTCCAAATCTATTTCGTCATTCCGACGCTGCGCGCGGAAATACGCATTCATGCTGGCTGCGCTTTGATTATAATGGCCATATTTGCCGAATTTGCCGAATTCAAGAAAATATGACTAACGCCCCTTTGGTTCAGTTCGTATATGTCCCGTTGCCTGACCAGGAACAATCTCCGGCGCCTGACCCGTCACATGTCGCGTTGGCGCAGGTTACATTACACGCCGTTATCGCGCTGCTGCTGCTGCTGGTTGATGTGCCGGACGCCCCATTAAAGCTCGGGCATTGGGTGCATGATGACGAGTTACCATAATAACCCGCGGCACATGCTGAAAATGTCCCGCCGCTGCAAGAACTGCAAGTGCAAGTTGTGGTATTCAGAGTGCTGGTTCCGCTGATATAGACTTTGCCGCTGCTGGTGTAACTGCAAGAACCGCATGTCTTATTGCAGCTGCTAGTACAGGCCGTATCTCTACCGCATGTTGATGTGCTATCAATATATTTATAATAGTCATATCCATATTGGTCATAGCATGCAGTATAGCAACGTGTTCCTTCGGTACAGTAAGAGGGATTGATACCGCCGCCGGGGCCGCCGCCAGTTAATGAACACTTGGCGCAATAGTATGGATATGCGGTGCTGTTTTCTGTGAGACAATTTCCTTGCGGGCAATAGCCACTGCTGCCTGTGTAACAGCCGGATACTCCATAATCGCAAGTATTAACTTGATATGCATGCGCGTTAAATTGAAACAAAGGCAAAGACAGAACGGATATCATCAAGACAAACATGCTTTTTCGAATAAAACATATGTTTTTCCGCAAAATGTCCGTGGGCTTTAAAATGTCAGTGGATTTTTCCGAAAAAAACAACCCCTTTAAGAAAAACAGGCTTTTTTGAAGAAAACACATGTTTTTCTGCAAAATGTCCGTAGGCTTTAAAATGCCAGTGGGCTTTCCCGAAAAAACCGACCACTTTCCAAACGTTTTTTTCAACAGCGTCATATAATAAAATGCCAGCGTCGTATTTTTTTCATATCTTTTTGTTTTTTTCATATCTTTCGCTCTCCATTTAATTTAGGTCCACGATAACGGTATCTTGTCAATGGATACGGACATCACCACCGCCAAGGTTTGTTCTTTATCCTATCTATCCATCTATCTATACTATTGTTATTCCGTTTTTATTTTGTTTATTCTTTTGCTTTTAGTGTCTCTTATTTCCAGGTTTACCCTCTGATCATCCCAGAAAGATTAACTACACAACTCTAAGAATTCATTCAGTTGCAAAATCTAGCCGTAAGTGTTAATGTCTCAGATAACTAAAGTGACGTTAAGT
>JAISCX010000016.1 GCA_031265235.1 Rickettsiales bacterium | reverse complement strand
CGTATTTTGTGCCTGCTGGAATTGCATCTGTGTCGAAATCAATATTTTCCAATTCTCCCAGGTCCGTATCTATCGATTTTGATGTTTTGGATTTGCCGACCTTTACCACAAATCCTCTTTTTTCTAGGTTTTCTTTTATCGCGTGCTTCATGGAATATCCGCCGCGCAGTGCATATACGGTTTCATTCTTATCCATCGTGCCGGGTTTTATGCGCGCATGGTTGCACGCGGCAATCGCCAATGGTAAAAGCAGTATGTATGGCTTCACGGGTATTCTTTCTTTCACAACCGGAATCTTAGGATGGTTTTTGAATTTTGGCAAGAGGAAAATGAACCCTTGATTTTCATGGGTGCGATGATATAATTCCCGGCGATACGCACCCATGGCTTAACTGGATAGAGCATCGCCCTCCGAAGGCGGGGATTGCAGGTTCGAATCCTGCTGGGTGCGCCATCCGCTTACGCACTTCGTGCTACAGCGCGATTGGGTAAAAGTTCGTAAATCGTCCGCTAGGACGCGCCATCGCAACATATGCATTGCGTTTTTTGTTTTCGGTGTAAAAATTTATTGCAAAAGGACGCGTCTATGAATAATGTCTTTCAGAACAAAATAATCAAAACAATTTTTTGGATTATTGTCGCCGTGTTAATGGTTCGGTTGGTTTCATTGGGCTTTAACCCGATGATGGACACGACCGAGGCCAGGTATTCCGAAATCGGGCGCATAATGTTTGAAACCGGAAACTGGATCACGCCTCAATTTGATTACGGCGTGCCGTTCTGGGGCAAACCGCCGCTTTCGTTCTGGGCGACCGCCGCGTCGTTCCATATATTCGGGGTCAGCGATTTCGCCGCGCACCTGCCCCATTTCTTGTTCATGCTGGGAATCGTGGTTTTGATGTATTTCTTTGTCCGGAAATATCTTGGGCAAATGGCGGCCATGATATCCGCGGCAGTTATGATGACATTGCCGGTATTTGTATATCTGATGGGCGGGGTTATGACCGATCCTGCATTTGCATTGTGCGTGACGCTGGCATTCATATCGTTTTACAACGCAATGAATGATGGCGGACGCAGGGCCCAGGGATATCTGTTTTTTGCCGCCGTCGGTTTGGCGTTGCTGGCCAAGGGGCCGCTGGCATTCGTAATTATCGGCGCGCCGATTTTCTTGTTTGTGTTATTTAAAAACAAGTGGCGCGAATTGCGGAGGGCAATTCCGTGGATCGGCGGGCCTTTGCTGATGCTGGTCATCGCGTTGCCATGGTATATATTGGCGGAACGCGCGACGCCTGGATTTCTGGACTATTTTATAATCGGCGAACATTATCTGCGTTATGTGACGCCGCATTGGACAGGTGATTTATACGGTCAGGGCCGCGGCGGATTTCCTGGGAAGATAATATGTTTCTGGATTATATCGCTGTTGCCATGGTTGGTTTGGATCGCCGCAAAATTATTTGACGGATCTTTCAGGCGGAATTTGGATGCGCGCGAATTTATAAGAAACGATTTCCTGTTCTTTATGGTTTTGAATATTGCGGTCACTTTGCTGTTTTTCTCGCTTTCAAAAAATATCGTGATGACCTATGTTATTACCACCATTGCGCCGTCCGCGGTGCTGATTGCATGGATGACAGACAAAACCAAGTCGTTCGGCACAGGCAAATTTAAATTATTAGCGTGTCTGAATATCGCGCTGTTTGCCATTATGATTGGCGCCAGCGCGTTTAATCCGAAATGGTCGGCGAACATAGGGCGCAGCGACAGATTCCTGGTCCGGACATATATTGCGGAACGTCATGACGCCGCTGTTCCGCTGTTCTATTTTCTGCGCAGCCGCACGTATTCCAGCCGGTTTTATTCGGATGGAAAAATTATCCAGACAAATGATGTGGCTGACATCCGCGCGGCGGTCGATGCGCACGGCGCGGTATACGCGCTGATGCCGAATAATGCAAAACCGAAAGAATATGGCTTTAAAGATTTGAACAAGACGATAGTTTACAGTGGCAAAAAGAATACATTGGTTAAATTATCTCGCTAGCATTGCCAGCATAAAATCATCCAGATCGCCGTCAAGCACCGCCGCGCTGTCTGTTTTTTCAACGCCTGTGCGGACATCTTTGACCAGCTGGTATGGATACAGCACATAATTCCGTATCTGGCTGCCCCATTCTATTTTTTTCTGGGCCGCCTGGGCCGCGTCTTGTTCGTCCGCCCTCTTTTGCATTTCCAGTTCATATAGTTTGGAACGCAGCATCTTCATCGCCAGGTCTTTGTTCTGCAACTGGCTGCGTTCGTTCTGGCACTGGACAACAATGTTCGTCGGCAAATGGGTGATGCGGACAGCGCTGTCCGTCTTATTGACATGCTGGCCGCCCGCGCCCTGGGCGCGAAAGGTATCGATCCGCAGATCTTTGTCGTTTATTTCGATTTCGATTGAATCGTCTATGTCCGGCCATACGTCTATGGACGCAAAGCTGGTCTGGCGCTTGCCGTTCGCATTGAATGGCGAAATGCGCACCAGCCTGTGCACGCCGATTTCATTTTTCAGCCAGCCATACGCGCGTTCGCCTGTAATGCGATACGTAATGTTTTTTATTCCGGCGGTATCACCTTCATGTTCTTCCACTATTTCCAGGCCGAACCCGTGACGTTCCGCCCAGCGCGCGTACATGCGCGAAAGCATAGATGCCCAGTCCTGCGCCTCGGTCCCGCCAGCGCCCGCCTGGATAAATAAAAATGCCCCCGTATTATCCGCCGGTTCATTAAACAATGTTATGAATTTAGCGCGGTGCGCCACACGGGAAAGTTCGCCTATTGCGGCAATGACATCCGGGTCGTCCGGCGCGATCGCCGCCAGTTCGGAAAGGTTGTTGTATTCGGAATCCATCTCGTTAAAATCATTCAGACTTTTTTCCAGGGATGCTTTTTTCTGCATGACCGCGCGCGCGCGATCCGCGTCGTTCCAAAGTTCCGGGTCATTTGATTGTTCTGAAACGCGGTCAAGTTCCGCAATTAATTTACCGGGGTCAAAGATACCCCCTGACGGCGTTGATGTCGTCACGGATTTGCTGTAAAAGTTCGTTATTATTTTGCATGTGCAAATTATATCAATTGTCGGACCGAAAGTCAATTTGCATCAATATTTTTGCCATATTCGGGCGATGCATGTCAAAGAATAAAATATCCTCTTGCGGCTTGCGGCTAAAAGTGATAAAATATCTTAAATCGAGAGAGGATTTTTTATGAAAAAGTATTTGCTCTTTGCTCTTTGCACTTTGTTCTTTGCGCCTTCGGCGCATGCGGTATCCATGATACAGCAAGATGCGGCGCGCGCGGGCGTAAATGCGGCGGCGGCGTCAACCGGCCGCGGAAACGCGGGGCTTGCCAACGCGTATCAGGCGAACCAGCGGAACACGTATTATATTGTCAGCACCCCCGACGTGGACACGGCTTGCCGGAATCGGATTTTCAGTTGTCTGGTTGAATATTGCGGCGACACCACGGTCGTGCCGGGACAGCGTGACAGCCGCTGTACATCCGCGTCAGAAGGGGAACTTTATAACTGGGTTCTGCTTTGCTTGCAGAAAGACAATACCGCGCTGATGCCGAATTATGCGACCGGTGTGATGCAAACGTCGGGCAAAGGGATGAATTCCGCGGCGCGTCTGTGCCCGTCGTATGTCCAGCAGGAATTGATGTCATATCTTTCGATGGCAAATATGGCGGAATCGCTTACAAAGCAGCGGTCCGATATATGCGTGCAACGCCGCCGCGAACTGGAAGCGGCAATGTCATGCCATGAAATCGCATTGGCATACGGAAATGAAACCAGCAACAAGTTAAAAACAAGCCTTACCGATTTCTGCGGCGAAGGCGCGCCCGGCGGATCGGCGGAAATGGTTCAAAAATACGCGAACGCGGGCAATGTTGGCGCAAATATATTCGGATGGGCGGAAAAGATAGTGTCGTTGGATTTGTCCAAGAAAGGCGCGGAATGGCAAAGCGCGGTGGATTCGGTTCTGGCCGGATATGTTAACCGCATGAATCTGGCATGCGGGGAAAATATGCAGATGCAGACGGTCACCCGCGAAAAAGACTCTGGGCCGACAAACCTGCAGATCGCGGCGGTGATGGCGGTCGGCGCGGCGTTCCCAGTCGATCCGTCGCAGCCGGACAACCCGTACCAGGCGTCAACGTCGCTATGGCAGGAAATCAGTTCATTAACAAATGTTTATGATTTTGCGACCGCAAAACAGGTTGTTAACGCGGGATTGTCCAATTCGCCGACAACCCAGAATGCGTTCCTGACCACGGCGACAATGCAATCAATGCAGTCAGCGTATATGCTGGGGACCAAGGTGTTCGTGCTGCGCGATTCCGCGCGATGCTATGTCGTGCCGGTGCAAACGCTGGATTCCAAAGAAAACGCGGTATTGGCCCAGCAATTCGCAGGCTGTATAAAATAAAAAACCGGCCTTTCGGCCGGTTTTTTATAAATGTGGAATGTGCAAAGTGTAAAGTGCAATGAATGGGCTGGCTTTGCCAACAACCTTAATAATTTCGGCGATCCATAGGGGCAAATAATTATTTGCCCCTATATTCTCGGATTTAGAAAAGATTCCCCTGCACTATTTCAACAGCCTTTCCACCGTCTTGAACAGTTTTGATCCATAGTGGGATCCCTTGATTAAAACCACATCGCCGGCGCGCAACAGTTCGCCCGTCAAAAAGTTTTCCAACCCGTCATTATTTTCAAAATAATATTTCTCAAACATCCCGTCCGAAAGCTGTGATAAAATATCTTTGGTTTCGGGACAGATACCTATGACAATATCTATATCGGTATCCGATAAAACACGGCCGATTTCTATATGCATTTCTTGCGATTGGGTGCCGATTTCCGCCATCTTGCCAATAACGGCGATTTTTCGTCCAGCCGCTTTTATTTTGTTAAGGGTTTTGATCGCGAATTTCAAAGATTCCGGCTGTGCAGAATAACTTTCATCTATCAATGTCCATTTGCCGCCATTTTGCAATTCCAATGCATGCGTTTTACCGCGACCATCTAATGCACCAAAATCTTTCAATGTGCCCGCAGCAGACGCGACGTCAATCCCCAAAACATTAACGACATTCAAAACGCATAAAGCATTTGATACATGGTGTTCCCCTGCCCCTGATAATGCAAAGCTAACCGATTTATCGCCGATATCTGAGGATACTTTGATCAAATTTTCAGATTCAGATACGGATATCAAATCTTTTTTTCCATATTCAACAATATTGTTTGTTTTTTCATGGGCAGCGGCGGTCAGTATGTCTGCATGCATGCTGTCCCCGTTTATTATTGCAATGCCATCGGGCGCAAGCCCCGAAAAGATTTCAGCCTTGGCATGCGCGATGCCGTTTAAATTCGCAAAGTTTTCCAAATGCATCGGATAAACATTTGTTACAATTGCAATGTCTGGCGCTATAAACGGGACTAGTTCGGCAATTTCCCCCGCATGGGACATTCCAATTTCGATAATTGCAATTTCCGCATCATGAGGAATATTGCAAAGGGTCTGCGCAACGCCGATGGTATTGTTAAAATTTTTTTCCGTCGCATAGGTGCGCGCAAATTTGGAAAGAATGAATTTCAATTCTTCTTTGGTTGTGGTTTTTCCTGCACTGCCGGTAAGGGCGATGATTTTCGCGCCACTATGCGTGCGAACATAGTTTCCGATTTGCAGGTATGCCCGTTTTGTGTCCGGTACTATAATTAGGCGGTCCGATGCCACGCCGACAACAGGTTTCTGAACAATCGCGGCCGCGGCCCCCTTGTCATTTATTACATCCGCAACAAAGTCATGCCCGTCAAAGTTATCCCCGTCGATCGCGATAAAAAGATCGCCTTTGCCGACTGTGCGGCTGTCCGTCGATATTTTATCCAGGCTGACATCCATTGCCGGTATGTCGTGCCCTAAAATTTTTGCTATTTCAGCGGTCGTTAATCTCATTTTAATTTCCTTAGAATAGCGCACCCGAATTCAGCGGCCATATAATTTTTATAATTATCATATTCCGGAAAGTGCGGTTTTGTTTCCGAAGCTATCAAATCAGCCCCAGCTTTTATCTGCAAGTTCTTTGGATTTATGGAAAGCTTGCTTTTAATCATGGCCAGCATAGCGTTCGGGCGCAAATATTTAATCCAAGAAAAACACGAATCATGTATAATGAAATTATTCGCGTCTGCCCCGACAATTGTCATCCAGTGTCCGTCATTTGTAAAAAGTTTTTTATTATTTCCGTGGGCGGAAACAATGCATGCCGCGCCGTCATCCACGGCTGCAATTGCATCGGTTATACAGTGATTCATTTCCAACGATAGTCCGTATTTTTCTGAAAATACGTGCATAAATTTCCACTTTGTATCGCCCGATTCCGTCAGACAATCGTTATCAATGCTTAATTTTACAAGTTCTTGTATTTCAATATTTTCACCCGTCAAGTGTCTGTAAGCATTTGCGCAGGCCAGCAAAGCACAACCGCGACGGCCTATATTATTAACAGACTTATTCCCGATGATTGTATAAGGAATATCTCGGATTTTTTTGTTACGCTGCTGCAAAGGCTTAATGATCATAATTTCAAACTCTCAATTCTGTTTCCAAATCCTCTGGCACAGATAAATGGTAAAGGGCCCCGTCAAATATAACCCCCCGCAATTCACCGGATTCTTCCAGCTGTTCCCATTTTCTAGACAGTGATAAAAAATTCGGGGTTATTGACGGCGGGATGTTATTCATAAAGTCGGCATGTGTCAAGTGAATTCCCATATATGCCATGTTTAAACCGTCGGAATGGCTGGAAATCTGGCCATCAGAGAACATCTTGAATTCTCCGCGCGTTTGTGTGCTGATTTGATTTTCCAAAGGACACAGAGCAAGCGTCGGCGTCGGATATTTTTCAAAAGAATCTGAAAGCTTTTTGAAAATATTGGCATCACCAGTCCAGAAAATATCACCGTTCAAGACAAAGAAAGGCTTTCCATTAAAATGCGGCAATGCGTTTATTACCCCGCGGGCTATGTCAAGCTCTTCTTCTTCGCGCATAAATATAAATTCTATTCCGGGATAATCCATACGTTTTTGTTCTATGAATTCTGCGACTTTATCGGCGCAATAACGTCCGTTTATCACGATTTTTTCAATCCCGGCCGCCGCCAGTCTTTCTATCATATAATCCATTATAGAACGTCCGTGGAAAAGCAACAGAGGCTTTGGCGTATCAGAAGTCAACGGCATCATACGCTTGCCCCACCCCGCAGCCAAAATCATTGCCTGGGCAATCATAAATATTTGCCCTTGTGCTGAAGCTGAAGCTCTTTTACGTTCGCCCATACGGAATAGCACGGTTTCGCACTGCCAACGCTGATTGCTGTTTTTATGCGTTTTCTTTGGGCAGCGGGAAGCATGTCTGAATCAACGATGGTTTTTACTGGGAAAAAGGCAATATCGCAAAACTGTTCTTTTTCATCAGGATTATTTTTTATATTAAAATCATCAAGTTCGTATGCCCCGTCTATGTTATACACCATCCGGACGCCCAATAATCCTTGCTCTGTCAGTCCATTGGTGAAATCTATGACCGCCAGCTTCATATCCGCTTTTGGGACATTGTAAGTGATCTCTTCATAAAATTCGCGGGCTGCGGTGTCTTTGGGCAATTCGCCCGCATCCTGCATTCCGCCGGGCAGATCCCATGCTATTTTGCCATCAATATCCTTTGCCAGCAACAGTATTTCATTTTTCTTGTTTCTGAATATGCCGCCAGCAGAAATCTGCATGTATGATTCGTATATCGGCGCGTCATAAGACATCACGGAATACGGCGGCAAATCGCGCTTTGCAAAAATGGTTTCATACGCCGTTTCAGATTTCAAATCCGTATCTGAAAAATTAAACCACATGTTGCAGCACACCTTGTCGCCAAGTTTGTAAAAATTGATTCTTGACATCCCGTTAAACGTGGTTTTCAAATTGTGTTGATGAAAAAGATAATTTTGGATCAATTGGTGCGGGGCTGCAACATATTCAGTATTTGCGGATACATGCGGAAGTTCCCCATCCACAATAAAATGCTTGTTATTTTTTTTCAAAAGCGCGAAAACCTTTGGGATTGTATAAGAATGTTCTTGTAAATATGTCATTTATAGAATCCTTAGATATTCTTTTTCAATTACGGCGATCAGTTCCGGTATGCCTATTCTGCCAGCGGCGGATATCGATATTGCGGCCGGCCGTTTATTGCGCTTTAAAAACGCGTTGAATTTTTTCAAGCGTTCCTGCCATGTTTCCGGTTCGACCGCGTCCATTTTGTTTATGACGATCAATTCGGGCTTTACGGACAATTCCGCGTCAAAAATTTCATCATACGATTCTATTTCTTTGCGTATGGATTTATACCGCGCGGTCCAGTCCGGTTCCGT
>JAISCX010000019.1 GCA_031265235.1 Rickettsiales bacterium | reverse complement strand
AGTCAACATAATGTATATTATGCGCCTTTCGCGGAGATTGAACTTAACGTCACTTTAGTTATCTGAGACATTAACACTTACGGCTAGATTTTGCAACTGAATGAATTCCTCTGGTTGTCGGTTCTATCTTACCAAGAGTATCTGAGGATGAATAACAGATGGCAGAGCAGAAGATGAATAACACGTGGATGTTCAGAGGATGATAACGAACGGTGGCAGATCAGAGAATAACAGATGGCAGAGCAGAGAATAACCCATGGCAGATTAGAGGGTGGCAGTTCAGAGAATAACAGATGGAAGATCAGAGTAGTGATAACCCAGGATAGATTGTCCCCTCTGTGGAAGGAAACAAGAGATACTAAAAGCAAATGAATAAAAGGAAGAAGGAAAGTCTGATATCTAAAACAGGCAGAGGAACCAAACGGAGAATTTAAATCAAATAGCGGAGAATCTAAATCAAATAAAAGCAGATGGTTTGAGCACCCGCCAAAACAAAGAAAAGTAGTAACCGAGGGAGAACCCGCAAATGATGAAGAAACTTTTAATCCTTTCTATCGCCGCTTTTACATGCTTTTATCATAGCGCATGTTTTGCGCCCGAGATCGGTGACTTTTGCTTTAATACGCAAACTGTTTGGCCCTCATTGTATCGGTATTCCAACCCAGCCTATGATTCAATCTGTGTGGCATTAAAAGGCGTAAGACAAAACTCCCTCTATGGTTGCCAGGCTCATGAAGGATGCTATCCAGATGGCATTGATTTTGCATCTCTTAAAAAAGAGAACGGCGAATCGGTTGGAAGTCCGGCAGTTGGCTGTCCCTATACCAATTTTTACCCAATTGTTTGTACGCCGGAGAGGACCTTTTGTGTTGCAGCAAATAGACAAGTAATTATTGACTCTACGACTGTTACGGGTGGGTTATGCCAAGTTTTGGCGATATATGCCGCATATCCCACAGCTCTTAATTCGGCCATGGATCCGTATAATGACGGATATTGCGATTACATCAATACTTGCACCACCCCGACACATTGCAAGAGCGGGTATTACAAGGATGGAAACACATGCAAAGAATGTCCGGAAAAATCCAGCGGCGCTACTTCGCCCTATCTTAATGTGGGGCCTGTTGACGTGTGTTATAAAATCATAGATCCTGTTTCAGGGACGGATTCCGCCGGAACATTTAATTATACCAATATTACAAATGGCAACCAATGCAAATATTCATTATAATGTGGTTAGCGATGAAAGAGTCAAGCCAGAGAAATCAAAAGGATGGATGGAAACAACCAAAAAGGAAAAAATATGAACAATAATTGGAACTATGCAAAACTGCGTTTTCTTTCTGTTCTATTGGCGGCATCATCTGTAATCGCAATGGTGCTGACCGCATGCGGTCCCGACGATATCATCGAGCCGCTGGAACCTGTAAAGCAACCGGTCGCCAACACTTTGCATCTGCATATGAACAGCGCCGATGATTTTCACATAAATACCGGCATTGCGTCGGATTCGGTAAACGCCAATCCGAAAAAGCGCGTAATGGCAGAGGTCGGGCGCGATATAATCGTTCCTGATTCGGCCAAGTTCGAAAATCTGGTCGAATGGAATCTTTTTAATTCTGCAAAAGACAGCGTATCGATAGACTGGAAAAACTATGGCGTGACGTCCGGTGGAAACGATACGCTGGTTCTGAATCCCGCACGTTACGAACAAGGGGGCAATCCGCTGATAAAATCAACTGTGTTTTCACGGAATGAAACCGATTCTGCGGCTTTGCGCGGTCTGGGCGTGGATGCAAACCTGATTCGCGTTCTGCGTGCCCCGGTAATAAAAGAACCGCCGGTCGATCAAAAGCCGGGCGATTATCATCTGCAATCCGGTTCCGACATCGCCAATATTCTCGCTGGCATCACCCAAGACAAGGAAAAAGGCGCGGCTTCAAAAATCACCATAGACCCGTCGTCCGGAACAGTCGTCATCTATGCCGATCAATCGGAAGAACTGGCGCTGCTTTTGGCATTAAAGTCCGATCCGGATGTAACATTTGCCGGAGAACTGGTCATAGATGCGGGCAATCCGCGCGTTGTTATGGTTGACGCGGTCATTGCGGCGCTGAAAGAATTCGGGGGAAAAATATCCCAATCCGGAACGAACGCGTTTCATATTCCTGTCATTGCCGACACGGACGGTTTAAGATCAATCCTGTCCGACGGCGCATACGTTTCTACGAACCGCGGCGAGAACTTTGAAAACATTGCGATCGCAAAACCCGATACCACAAGGCTGCAAGCATATGAAATAGATAATCTTTCCGAATATCTGTCGCAAATTCCGACGCGCACGGACGGCAAAAGAAACGTCATAGAGCCGGAAGACACAAGATTTAAATTCAATAACGACAATGATTTGCTGAAATTCGGACAGCCATCGGTTCCGGCAACCAAAGACAATCCATATCCGCAGTTTTATATGACCAAGAATCCTTATATAGTGAAACTGGTCATAACCGCTTGGACTGATTCCATCGGAACCGCCGTAAAACAGCGCTTTGTTGACAACCCATACGGAATCGCGGCGGTTGTTGTTAAAAACGGCTTGGAAAAGCTGCCTTTCGAGGTTTATACAGATGCGAATCATCAATTGCATATAGACGGAAAAAATTTGATCGCCATACAGACCCACTCTTTGCCAAGCACCGGTTTGCATGATGAAAATTACTCTACATCGTTCAAATTGGAGATAGATATAGACAAATACCTGGTGGTATCAAGTCCGGAACAAGAAGCCGAACTGTTTACAGAAATCGGCTCTATAATTATGCAGGTTAACAACAATAGCATTATGAAGGATAATCTAGAACAATATAGCCAAGGCCGTCTGAACAAGGAGTATCGTGACCGCAATGGGACCCCGGCCTTGGTCAGGGACATGTGGGGCCAAAAGGTTGTGATGTCTTTTAATTGGATGGTTTGGTCAGATTTTGCAAAAACAGGAAAAATAGTCAGATAAAGACCGGCAATAAAAATCCCGCGGTATGCGGGATTTTATTGCGGTTCGCCAGACAAGCCATTTTCACGGGCGGAAGATTTTCAAGCCATAATTTTTATGCAGCCCGCAAGTTTGGGGTGACGTTAATCCAGACTCTGACTGCGGCACACTTGCATGAATATTTGAATTGATTTTTGGACGCCCCGGGGTTAGAATGCCATGGAATAAAAAGGGGGCGTCATGAAAAAAAAATACACATCAACAACGCGCGAATGGGTCAATACCTTGGTATGGGCGGGACTTATCGCCATTGTATTCCGCAGCTTTCTGCTGGAACCGTTCAACATCCCGTCGGGCAGCATGATTCCGACCTTGCAGGTTGGCGACCACATATTCGTTACAAAATGGTCGTATGGATATTCCCGTAATTCGTTCCCGTTCGGTTCATGGAACATGTGGGACGGACGGTTTTTATCGCACGAACCAAAGACTGGCGACGTCATAGTTTTTCGCAAGCCGAATGACACGGTTGATTATGTAAAGCGTCTGATCGGATTGCCGGGCGACACGGTTCAGATGGTCGGCGGGCGGCTTTATATCAATGGGCAAATGGTGGAACGCGAAAACCCGCGGCCATATATAATCGCAAATCTGGCAAAACGTTTGCGCAGCGCGGGATTTCAGCGCATGAACACCAAAACCGGCGACGTCATGATTATCAAGGGCAACAAGATTTACGTAAACAACCGCCCGGCTGATTTCAATTATACCATAGAATACAAGCCGGACCGCCTGTGCGATATTTCGCCGGTCGAATGCATGGTGATCGATGCGACGGAATGGACGGAAATTTTACCGAACGGCGTCCGGCACAGCATAGTTGAAATCAGCGACGACCGCGATTACGACAATACCCCGCTGTTCAAAGTTCCGGACCGGCATTTCTTTATGATGGGCGACGACCGCGATTTGTCGCGCGACAGCCGCGCGGATGTGGGATTTGTTCCGCGGGACAATATCTTGGGCCGCGTCTGGTTCGTATGGTATTCGCACAATTATTACGCGCCGCTGGTCATGCTTTGGACATGGCCGGAAAAATTGCGTTGGGATCGTATTGGAATGGGGATCAATTAATCAGCCGCCTGAAATGGCTTATTGTCCTGTCCAGACCTTGGTCAAATGATATCTGCGGGGCCCAGTTTAATTCTGTTCGGGCCAGCGTTATGTCAGGGCAACGCTTGGCCGGATCGTCTTGCGGCAATGGCATCCCAACTATTTTTGATTCTGATTTTATTTTTCCCATGATTTTTTCCGCGACTTGCGCGACCGTGAACTCTGCCGGATTCCCGATATTCACAGGCCCCGTGAAATCCGCGCGGCTATCCATCATGCGGATCAATCCGTTTATTGTGTCGTCAACAAAGCAAAAGCTGCGCGTCTGCGTCCCCGTTCCATAAATTGTCATATCTTTGCCTTGCAGCGCTTGGGCGATAAAATTTGAAATGACGCGGCCGTCATCCGGGTTCATTTTCGGACCGTATGAATTGAAAATTCTGACGACTTTGATCTCTATGCCGTAATTCCGCCAGTAATCAAAGAACAGGCTTTCGGCGCACCTTTTGCCTTCGTCATAGCAGGCGCGGACCCCGATCGGATTGACGTTGCCGCGATATGTTTCGGCTTGCGGGTGTTCCAATGCCTCGCCATATACTTCGGATGTGGATGCCTGGAGTATCCGCGCATCATGCCGCCGTGCCAGTTCCAGCATGTTTATCACGCCGACGACGCACGCCTTGGTCGTTTCAATGCTGTGCTCGCCCTGGTATGCGGGCGGACTGGCGGGACATGCAAGATTGTAAATCTGGTCGATTTGTTCGTCTATTTCCAGCGGATTTGCAATATCGTGCAGGATGAATTTGAAATTCGGATTGTCCGCGATTTCGGAAACGTTGTCCGGGCGTCCGGTATAATTGTTATCAATACAAATCACGCGGTTGCCGTCGCCAATCAGCCGGACGCACAGATTGCTGCCAAGAAACCCCGTGCCGCCGGTTACCAGAATGGTCTTCATCTTATGACTCTTTTGCTTGTAAATTTTTGCGCGGCGCCCCAAAAACCGAAAAAGAACAACGCGATCATAATTCTGTCGCGCAACGGGGATTTGTTGCTTAACATTGAAACATTCGCGGACGGCATCCCGGACGCAAACGCCCGGAATAACTGCCGTGACTTGGTATTCAGCACCACCAGGATAAGCATGACGAACGTTTTTCTGACAAACCCTGCATACATTTTTCCATATTCAGAGCAAAGATCTAACCGCTTCATATAATCGCACGAGATGTTCAATGCCATCATGCGGTTTTCAAGATTTTTCATCAAATTTTCCGGTCTGGAAAGACTTAGAACCACGCTGTTCCTTGACATTCTATAATATATGCCAATATCGTTGATCTTTGCATAGGATTTCAGATGTTCCATTATCTTTATGATCCACAGATCATCTTCGCCCGGATGCAGCCCCGGGTCAAACCGCACGTGGCCCACGGTTGCGCGCCTGTACAGATTCCGCCAAACATAGCACCACAGGCCGCCAGTAGAAAAATCGGAAAGCCAGTTGCAAAGCACCCGGTTCCCCTTGCGGACCAGGGTCAGCGGCTCTTCTTCCTGGACGAACAGCTTGTTTTTATACCCAAGTTTGAAAATTTCCGGGACGCGGCCGATATCCATCTGGACCAGATCGCAATCATGCTTTACCGCCATGTTAAAAACAGTTTCCAGGAATACGGGGGAATAAACGTCATCCGGATCAAGAAAGGTGAAATATTCGCCGCGCGCCATGTCCATACCGCGGTTGCGCGCGACCGATACGCCCGAATTCTTTTGTCGGACCATAATAAAACGGTTGTCGCCCGCGACGAATTCCGCAACGATTTTCGCGCTGTCATCACTGCTGCCGTCGTCTATGCAGATACATTCCCAGTCTTTGAAAGTCTGTTTTTGCACGCTTGTCAATGCGGCGCGAACATACCGCCCCACATTGTATATCGGAACAATTACGGATATTTTAGGATTTTCGGACATAATAGGCTTAATTGGCGTAATAGCAGGCCGTGCCATAGTTATAGCCGCCAAAGCCGTCGGAACATCCGGAACATCTGGACCAGCAGTCGGTGATTTTGCTATTTCCGCCCAGACTGAATCCCATGTCAGGACACGGCATGCATGTTCCGCTATAGTTGTACATGTTGCTATCGCAATTTACAACATCGGTGGGCAATCCGCCATTTTTTACACAGGTTTGAATTTTTGCATAATTTCTGTTATTGAAAACATAATGTATACCCGTTGGAAAGACTATAGAGTTAGAAGAATCAGTGATGTACCCCACGCTATTTAAAGTATAGCCGCTGGAACAGGAAGCGCAAGTGGCTGCACCCCATGAGTCAGCAGTGTTTAATGAACCATCAGGAGCGCTGCACAGATTGCATGTAATCTTGTATCCGCTACCGGACGCGCATCCTGATATTGTTGTTACAGCAGAGTAAGAACAGTTGCCAATTCTACTAGCTAACATTTGACCTGTGAAAGTTGAATCGTTATCACTACACGGCAACGCTTCGACCTCTTTCAAATAACCGCCCCCGCACAAAAGGCAAACAAAGCCAAATATTCTGCAAAACTCTGTCCATAATTTTCTTTTATATCTTTTTATCATGTTTTTCCTTCCTTTGTATTAAACGCATTACCACCGGTCGGCTTCCAATTGCGTCCTTCTGATCGCACGGGTCGATACTTTCAAATCCGCGCTTTGTTCGCTCGCGTTCGGCCAAATTATCTGCCGCAACTGTTCGCCAAGGCCTATTGCGTCCGCGTCTGATGCATAAAAATCCTCCGCTGCCGCGATAAGTTCCGGGGTCTGGGTAAAACCATGGATCATCTTGGCGACCAGATTGCCCATGTCGTCGTTCAGCATGTCCATCAGGTTGCCGCCATGCACGATTCCAGAATAACGCATGCGCATTATTTCATCATAATTCGGTGCGAAAAATGGCCGGCCCTTTGCATTGTCCAGGCGCCATTTACGCAGATCTGATTGTCCAACCCCAAGGTCGTTTCGGGCCTTTGCAATAATCTGGCCGTTCTGGATGTAATGCCGCAGGCGCAGATTAAGGTCTTCTATGGCGGCGGCGAACATGTAATCGGCATGATCCCGGGTTATATTTTTCGGATCAACGTCCTGTGCGTTGGAAAACAGCCATAACGCATACCGGGGGAACGTCGCCCATGATTGATAAATCGCTTTGTCCCCCAGTGGATTTTCGGCCGAATTCATGTCAAAAAGCGAATCCAGGTCCAGTTCCGGATATTTTTTTGAAAGAAAATACATGGCCAGCGGGAACGCCTTGCGCATGGATTTGGTGCGGTGCAGAACCAGCATGCGCAGCGCTTCGTCGCACAGCCGCCCGCGGATTTCATGCTCTATGGAATTTCGGACCAGCTGGTCCGGTCCAAGGTTTCCCATGGGGAAATCTTTTTCGGCGGCATGCCCGAAAAGCTCGTGCGCCATGCGGAATATGGCTTCGGCGTTTTGGGCGTCAACGAAGTCGCGCACGGATTTGTCTGCGATGGAATCCGCGGTATACCGGCACAATCTGAACAGATTCAGGTTCGGGTCATAAAACGCGGCGTCCACGTTTTTCAATTTTTCGGCTATGACCATTTCCTTGATGCCCAGATTGTCAATGTCCAGAGCCACGCTTTTGACGGTTATTTGTTCAAATTCTATGCGTGTCGGGCGTTCGCGGGCAGCTTTGATCACAGTTCGCAATTCATCGGACGGCATGCTATATATTGAATCCATATCCAGATTCGGGCCAACGCTTTGATATCTTGTGGAAAATGCATTATGGTCCAAAAGCACGGAAATATCATTGTCCGACATTTCGGTCAGATCTTTCGGAATCGGGACCGGCTGAATTGATTTTTCATCGACCATATTTAATAGAGTATCATTCTTTAAATCAATTCCTAATTGTTGCGGTGCCACCAATTCTGGTTTATCTTCTTCCGCAGATTCCGAGTTTCTACCTTCAACCAAATTCTCAATCGTTTGATTTTTTGCCATATTCTCGGCAACAGTATTCTCAACCATCTGTTCCGCAAATTCCAAGCTTCTCCCCTCCACCAGTTCTACCTTTTTTCCACCGTTCTTCAAGAATTGGTCG
>JAISCX010000008.1 GCA_031265235.1 Rickettsiales bacterium | reverse complement strand
TTATTGTTTGTTTAACCCTCGGAGCCAACAACATTTTTTATACTATTTCCCACTTCGGCAGGGACACAAATCATTAGGTCCAATTTTGAATTGTATCCCTTTGTGTTTAGGGTCAGGAAATTCTGGCTCGTACCCTAACGGGACAGCCAAGATGTCAGATTCAAAGACTTTCATTTCTCGTCTGACGTTGTCCCAATGTGTTTGTATTTCATCCGACCACTGTTTGTACTCAAAAAACACTATATCCGTTGTATTGCCGCCATTATGCTTCACAGGGTCTGTTGCAATGCCGATAACTTTATTTATGGGCCGGCCGTTGGATACGGATTGTGCCTTGGCACAATGGGCAAAAGTTTCAACAAGTTGTCGCCTGTAATTATGATATTCCTCATATGGTCGGTTATCATGATTTGGGGCCTGTATAAGCATATAAAGCAAATCTGGCGTGGCCATTGAAACGAATGCTTTTGCTGAAAGTGTGTCGGGCGTAATAATGTCGGGGGAATTTTTTATGGCATCCAGCATGTATCGTGAAAGCATACGACGGTTCAAACGGTCTTCCATTGCCAGGTATCGTAATGCCATATCATGGTCGCAATCTCTTGGGGATAAACGAATTGTTATGCCATCCAAGGTGCAAGTTGAATTATTTTGTACGAATTGGTCCCAAAAATAACTTACCCTGTTGGCTTGTTTTTTATTTTTATATCCATCTGTTTTATGTACGAAATCCCAATCTGATTTAGGAAATACGATGTCGGTAGCCTTGGTGCCATAAAGCCCAGGAAATGTATGTTTATTTTTTCTTCTATCAAAATATGTTGCGTAATAACAAAGCAAATCTTCTTCGCCGGCGTATGTTATATATTTACTGCGTATCAGGTGCTCTTTTTCGTCTAAATATCTTATAAAATCTGTTAATGTATCCAATTCGTTCAATATAAATGGAAAAGTATAGTCATCAAAGACATGTACAAATGTTTTGTTTTTATCGTAGTCATGCGTTTCAAATAGTTTAGGATTTCTTGCGTTGGAGAAACCGAGACTCCCATTACAGCTATCGCCACGATTTTTTATACATGCCTCTTTGATTCCATTCGCAACACAAATTAAATGGATTTTAATTTTATCTTTGTCAGGAATTGTTATTGGAAACTTATCAGTGTCATTCAGCAATATTTTTTGCGGGTTATCGCGGATTATATTTTCCGCATGACGAAGTTGTTTGATGGAATTTAAAATCGCATTTCGTTCCCAGCGGCTCCACGCTGTCGCCAAATCAATATTGGGATTAAACTTGATGTTTTTATCAGAAAATATCAAAACATTGTTTCCGCAAACAACCAGTAAATCACATAATTCTTTTGGCCCTGGCGTGGTGTTCCATTTTGGGTTTGGATAACTCCATAGGCCCATAAAAACCTTTTCCGCCAGTCGTGCAAGGCGGTGTTCTGATTCTGTAAAACCTGTGGATTTGGTTATTTTCATCATGCTACTTGAATACCATACTTGGCACCAAAAATCAATATAGCCTTAATGTAGTGTATATGTGTAAAATAAAATATGTCGGGCTGGATTCTGCAACAAAAAACTACAAGAATCCGCAGGGGAATCGGCGAAAAAATCCGCCCGTTTTGTAGTGCATATGTAGGAATTCCATGTAGAGTATATGTAGATTTCCACTGCCCCAATACGGCCCATTTGACCCCTAAATACTAAATAAACCCATTATGGGTAGTCGCGTCAATTATACCAAGATGGCCCGTTTGACCCCACCAATCCGACCCGTTTAGTCCCAAACCGATGGAATAATAAAAACAAAGCCGGTATTAAATTTTATCCGCAATGTTTTTGATTACTTCCTGCACTAATTTCATCTCTTCTTCTGAAAAACGGTTCAAAACCCAATCATGCGGGGAAATTGGTGAATCAAAATCCCGCGGGTGGCCGATGCCTATTCTTATTCGGCGGTATTCATTGCCAACGGCGGCGTCTATGCTTTTTATTCCGTTATGTCCTGCGGATCCGCCGCCGATTTTGGTGCGAACATTGCCCTGCTTTATATCCATGTCGTCGTGAATCACAATTAAATTTCCCAATGGAATTTTATAGAAAGCCATCAATGCCGCCACCGCGATTCCGGAATTATTCATAAACGTTTGCGGCTTTGCCAATATTGTGATTTGTGATTCGCGATTTGTGATTCGCGTGGTTAACGCATTCTTTTCTTTTTTCCAATCGGCATCACCGCCCGCCAGAGCGTCAATGGCCATAAATCCGACATTATGCCGCGTTCGCGAATATTCCGCACCCGGATTCCCAAGACCCGCAATCAAAATCGGTTTGTCATTGTCCATATGCGGATTATACCATATTTTTTCTCATTGCTAATGAATTTTCTATAAATTATAATCCCTTGGAAAGGAGAATTCTATGAACAGAAAAATCAAATTGTTTGCTCTTTGTTCTTTGCCATTTGCTCTTTGCACGATATCGCCCGCCCGCGCGGATATTGTTGATCTTTACGCCGGGGCATCCGCGGGAATCGGAACGGCGCATTTTCATGATCAAAATTATTCCATGGCGTCATACGGCGCGGTATTCGGCATCGATATTCCGGTATTTCGCGCGGAACTGGAATACAATTTCTTATCGGGCGACCGCGGAACCGGCGATATAAACGCGCACGCTGCAATGCTGAACGCATATGCAAAGCTGCTGCCGACGCCTGTTATAAAACCATACATTGGCGCGGGCATCGGGTATGTCCTGGGTGGACAAGTGTCTGATGGCAAATCCGGAAACAATGACATAAATTCGTCTTTGGCGTATCAGGGGATGGTCGGGCTGCAGTTTGATTTAACCGTAATCCCGATAATCTTTGATATCGAAGGCCGCATAATGCATGTCGCGGACATATTCCCCGACAACGATCTAACGCATTTTGACGCCAGACTCAAAGCAAGATATGTGTTTTAAATGCAAAATCATCTGACCCTTATCGACGGAAATTCATTGTTATTCCGGGCGTTCTATGGCATGAATTCGCGGCTGACGCGCCGCGACGGCACGCCGGTGAACGCGGTTTTCGGATTCTGCAATATGGTATTGCCTTTATTGACCGCGGCCAAGCCGGGCGATGTTTTCATCTGTGTCTTTGACGCGCACCGAAGAAATTGGCGCAATGACATTTACCCGGAATACAAGGCGAATCGCGCGGACACCCCGGCGGATCTGGTCGCCCAGGTTCAATTGACCCGCGACGCCGCCGCGTCGTTCGGAATGCCGGTGCTGGTCATCGATAATGTAGAGGCGGACGATGTAATCGCCACGCTTGCCCAGCACGAATGCGCGGCGGGCCGCCAGACGCGAATCGTGACAAGCGACAAAGATCTGATGCAGTTGGTATCAGACTGTGTGTTTCTTTACGACGGGATGAAGGAAAAGGAAATACGCGCGCCAGAGGTCTTGGAAAAATTCGGCGTCCGGCCCGACCAGGTTATAGATGCGCAAAGTCTTATCGGCGACGCATCGGACAATGTGCCGGGCGTGCCGGGCATTGGGCCCAAGACCGCGGCGGAATTAATCAACCAGTTCGGATCGCTGGATCTGATTTATAAAAATATAAACGATGTTGCAAAAGACAGAATCAGAAATCTTTTGATTGAAAACAAAAACACGGCATACACATCCAGACAGCTGGTGACGCTGAGAACGGACGTCGCCCTGCCCGATTTTTCCGCCACGCCATTTTCTTTTGACACCGCGCGCGCATTGGAATTCGCGGAAACGCAGATGGAATCCCCGGCATTGGCGAACAAGATAAGAAAATTATTTTCCGATGTCATCCCGGGGGTCGGTAAAACCGACAACCCGGGATCCGGTCAAATTAATTCCCGGTTCCACCAGATCCCGGGTTCTGCACCTATTGCGCAGCCCCCGGATGACACATGTTCTAAAACCTATAAACTCATCACATCTGAATCGGAACTGGATGAATTTCTGTCCGGCGTCGGGAATATTCTTGCCTTTGACACCGAAACGACCGGATTGAATCAGATGACATCGAAACTGGTCGGCATATCGATGGCGACAGCGCCTGATTTCGGCGTTTACATTCCGATTCGCCATGCTTTGAAATCCCAGGATTTATTCGGCGACACCGATACGCCCCGCGCACAGCTTTCGTTGGACACAGTCCGGCAAAAGCTGTGGCCGTATCTTAAAAACCATCAAATAACAAAAATAGGCCATAATCTTAAATACGATTTGCATATCTTGGAAAACGAAGGCTGGGAAACGGATGATATCGCGCCGATCGACGACACCATGCTGTTGTCTTATGCCCTTTACGGAACCGCGCACGGGCATGGTTTGGATGAACTGGCAAAGCTTTATCTGGACCGAGACACCATAAAATTTAATTCTCTATTTCCGCCAAAGACAAAGGATGCGGACAAGAATTTCGCAAGCGTTGATCCTGACAAGGCGGGCGAATATTCCGCCGAAGATTCCTATATTTGTTTCGCGCTTTACACGCTGTTTCGAAAATCTTTGGATGACAAGGAACAATTAAAAAAGCTGTATGAAAACTGTGACCGGCCTTTGCTGCGCATATTGATGCGTATGGAAAGAACAGGCGTCTTGGTCGATCAAAACCGGCTGCACAGATTATCCGAAATATTTCACAGGCAATCGGATTCGTTGGAAAAAGAAATCTGGCACTTGGCGGGCCGGGAATTCAATATAGGCAGCCCAAAGCAGCTGGGCGAAATATTATTCGATCATTTGAAACTGCCCGGCGGGGGAAAAAGCAGATCCACGGATGTCTTTGTCCTGACCGAAATCGCAGGGGAACATCCGATCATTCCAAAGGTCTTGGAATGGCGCAGTCTGTCGAAATTGGCAGGAACATACACGGACGCATTGCCGCGCCAAATCGGCGGCGATGGGCGGATTCACACCACGTATCTGCAGACCAGCACAAACACGGGGCGGCTTTCATCGCGCGATCCGAACCTGCAAAATATCCCAATAAAGACAGAGCTTGGCGCGCAGATTCGCAAATGTTTTGTCGCGGCACCGGGCAACATTCTGATATCAGCAGATTATTCGCAGATTCAGTTGCGTCTGCTGGCGCATGTCGCCGATGTGGCAGAGCTGAAGCGCGCGTTCCAGGCGGGCGAGGATATTCACACCGCCACCGCGCGTCATATATTCAAAATCCCGAAAGATTCGCCCGTGCCGAAAGATTTGCGGGCGCGCGCAAAGACTGTGAACTTTTCAATCATATACGGGGTGTCGCCTTTCGGTCTGGCGGCGCAATTGGACGTGCCCAGGGACGAGGCAAAAAATATCATCGACTCATACTTGGCCGGATTTCCGGAAATCAAAGATTATATGGAAAAAACAAAAGAATTCGTAACGGCGCACGGATACGTGACGACGCCATGGGGGCGGCGGATAGAACTGCCTGATATCCGCAATCCGCGTCTGCGGGCGTATGCGCTGCGGGCGGCGATCAACGCACCCATCCAGGGATTCGAAGCAGACCTGATGCGATATGCAATGGTTCGCATTGCCGACGCAATTCGCGAGATAAGAGAAACGGAATACGAAATACGAATGATTATGCAAATACATGATGAAATTGTATTCGAATGTTCGGAAAACAAAGCGGAACACTTTGCAAAAATAATAAAGTCTGAAATGGAATCCGCCGCGAAATTATCGGTGCCGATAGTCGCGGACACCGGAATGTCGGAAGATTGGGAAAAATAAAAATCAGGCAAAGCCTGATTTTTATTTAAACCTGCACCCCAGTCTGATCGCCCACAGTTTGTCCTTGATTGAATCGCCGCGCGAATTCAACGATACGACCGGCATTTTCGGATTCCCGGCAAGCAGTCCCGCGATATTGTACCCTGCGTCTACCGACAATGCCTTGTAAATGGAATTCGCTTGGTTCATTATTTCGCAAACCACTATATCCGGGCGCGGAGCGTCTATTTTTTTCACTTTTCTGGCATGCTCTGAAAAGCATACGTCCCATGCGTTATGCGTCACGACCAGTTCCGGGAATTCTTTGGCCATCCATTCTTCCAATTCTTTGACCGTCAGCGTAAATTCAATATTGGGATCGATCTTTGACGACGGGGTAAGAAAATTCACAACCGGCTTGTCAGACAAATTCAATTGCCGCGCCAATAGTATCGCGTTTCTGGTCATAATCTTATACTGTTCAAAATCAGGATACGGAACGACCGCCGGATCCGTCAAAATATACGGCTTTTTCGCCTTTTGCCAGAAATATCTGGGAACCGGATTGACGACGCTGCACTGGGTCAGCCAAGACCCGCCCAGCTTTTTGTTCAGCTTTATAATCGTCCGCAAGAAATCCGAAGTTTCAACAATGCCCTTCATTATTATCAATTTGGCGGAATCCAGCCCTTCTTCTATCATATTCCTAAATTCTTCAACAGACACGTCCATTACGCGCTTTATACCCATGCGCCTTATCCGCCACAGTTTTATATAGTTTTTCTGACTGCCTATGACAAGCAGAGTCTTTTTATCATTCGTCATCTTATATCCTTTTTATTTGCCGACCGATAATAGTATTTTTAATAAATTATGCAATAGGAATTTAGGAATTCGTTCAATTTCTAGAGAAACGCGAATAATGATAAAATACAATTCAAAACAAAAGAATCTTTTATAGAACCGGGCGCATCGGACAATTATTTAAAAAAGGGGTAATTGAAATGAATACTCGCATTGCATATCTTGCGGCAGCGCTGGCCATATTGGCCGGATGCAAGGACAGGGATAAAGACCAGCGTCAGACGTATGACAATCGACAGCAACAGACCGAATCCGCTGATTTCTCGAACAATCGGCGTGTTTTCTTTGACTTTGATTCTTCCATGATTACGGACGAAGCGAAAAGAGATCTGCAAACCCAGTCGGAATATTTGAAACAAAATCCAGACGTTAATATTATTATCGAAGGAAATTGCGACGAACGCGGAACACGGGAATACAATCTGGCGCTTGGCGCGCGCAGGGCCGACGCATCCAAAAGAACGATTGTAAGCGACGGTATCGACGGGTCGCGAATCAAGACCATTTCTTACGGCAAAGACCACCCGTGGAAGAACGGCGCCGGGGAAGACGTATGGCGCTGGAACAGAAACACAACGACAACAATGCAATAGCGAATCGCCGTCGCTAAATCATATTTCTCGCGTGCGGTAATCGGGCGCCCTGCGATTCGGCCATGCGCGACAGAAAGTATTTAGTGGCGATCAAATCAACGGGCAGCGGAAAACACTTGTCCAGATATGGGGCGGCGCAGCGTTCGCATACCGCGCGGCCGGACCTGTGCGATATATGCGTCAAACCATCGACGCAGCCGCAGTTCGAGCATCGCGTCAGATCCAGCGCATACCCCAATTCCTGCAAAAACCAAACTTCCCAATCGGTGTAAAGCTGTCTGATGCGGCCGGCGGCGTTATCATGGTCCGACACGCAGTTTTCCAATCCGGACAAAAGATTTTCTGTCCGAACATACAACGATTCATACTTTTCTCGTTCCGGCAGCAATGCGGCCAGCAACGCAAACGCGGAATTCATATGCAGCAGCGCCGGTATGTGTCCCATCAATGGCGCCGACATATTGCGTGCTGATTCAAAATGAAAGGTTCCGACATGCGTTTCCAGGCGCGCATTCCAAGAAACCGGTCCAAATTGACCAACCAGGGGGCGATTTTTTTTCGCCGTCAAAGCGCCTCTAAGCATTCCGGCCAAAACACCGAAATCGCGCGTAAAAATATGCGTGACGGCGTCCCTTTCCCCAAAAGGCCGAATATTTATAATAATGCCGACGGATTCCAGCTTCATTGCATCCGAAACATAGCATATCAAGGGGTAAAAAATCCACTTAATATAAAGTTGACAATTCTTAATTTTATTATAAAATACCGACGCATAAACCAAGGAGCGATTATGAACCAAACGAATAAAAACTTTTCATCACTTGATTTGATTCAAAACCTGATGCGCAAAACATTGAATGAATTCGGGTATAGTGAATCCGATATTAAAATAAATTCCACATTCCAAGACAACGGAATTGACAGTCTGGATATTATAGGATTTATCCAGAACATGGAAAACGAATTGGGCACAAAGCTGAACCGAAAAATCAATCTGATGGACAACGACAGCGAATTCATCACAAACAATATCGTCATTTCAAAATTTGCCGAAATTATTGACCGCCATATAAACGCAGACCTGTATAACATAGTAATAGAGAGTCCGAAAGATTACAGAAAAATACAAATAAATCCTATTGCAGTGATTTCAAGGATGGCTGAAAAAGAAACCAAACGGTAATGCCCGTGCCATCCATTTGCTAAATAAAAAAACGCCGCATTGCGCGGCGATTTTTTATTCTTCTGTTTTCTTTTCTTCGGGCTCTTCTTTTTCAATCTCTTCCGTTTCTTGTGACGGTGCATTTTCCGCCGCAATATCTTCATCATCGGCTTTCTTTGTGCCAAAGGTCAGAACCTTGCCCGCAACCAATGCCTCTATTTCATCCATTGTTTGCGCGACATATATTTTCACCGGCACAACAACATCCGGATGCAGCGCGATTTTTGTATCAAACGCGCCGATCGTCTTGATCGGACCACCCAGCAATACCTGGGCCGATTCAATCGCAACATTCGTCAGTTCGCGCAGCATGCGCGCGATGTCGCGGCTGGACACGGAACCATACAGCTGGCCCGTATCGCCCGCCTGGCGGATCATATGGAATTTTGCGCCGGCAACGTCATCGATCTGGGATTCCGCGGACTTTTTAGCGGCCTCGTGCTTTGCGGTCAATTCCGCTTTCTTAGATTCAAACACGGCAAAATTTTCTTTGGTCCAGCGCATAGCCTTGCCATTAGGCAGCAAATAATTGCGGGCGAATCCGGTTTTTACATCCGTCACATCGCCGATGTTGCCAAGTCCTGAAATTTTTTCTATAAGTATGATTTTCATAATATCTGTCCTTTATTAAAAGTTAGGGAAATTCCCAAATTTTATAACTTTGACTATCCAAGATTATTCCGCACAAATGGGAGAAGCCCTATATGTCTTGCCCGTTTGATTGCGATCGCAAGCGCGCGCTGGTCTTTCTGCGATACGCCGGATATGCGGCTGGGCACTATTTTTCCACGTTCGGTAATATAGTGTTCCAAGCTTTTCTTGTCTTTATAATCAATATTTTTTCCCTTCAGCGGGTTTGATTTTCTGCGATAAATCGCTGCGCGAACTGCCATTATTCCACCTCTTCATTTTTTTTCATCATAACGCTTGGGCCTTTGGCCAATTCTTCAACACGGACATTCAGAAACCGGATCAAGTCTTCATCGATACGCTCTAACCGTTCGAATTCGGCCAAGGCCGCACCCGGCAGCTCGATATTCAGCAGAATGTAATGCGCCTTTTTATTTTTGCGAATGACATAGGCAAGATTTTTCAATCCCCAGAATTCAGAGCCGGCAACCCGCCCGCCCAGTTCAGTTATAATGTCGGTGAATTTTTTTGCGCGCTCTTTGACCTGCGCATCGGTCAGGTCTTGGCGAAAAACCAAGACGCTTTCGTAAAATGCCATAAAAGTTCTCCTTTGGTTTGAACAGCCGACGGTCGCGCCATCGGCAGGAAAGCGGACGTATTATATATAATCATTGGTAAAAAGCAAGGGAAAAGTATTGGCGGTCGACGGGGATCATTAACAAATAACTCGCCATTACCAACCAACGCTTTTAATTTTTCCCTTGCATTATTTATCCGATTCGTTATCATATGCACGTTCAACAAAAAGGAGAAAACTATGATTTGGACAATACTGATTTTGGTCATAGCACTCGCTCTTTACCTCGGTTGTGGATATCTGCTGCATAAAGGCGGAAAAAAGGAACCGACGACGGGCGCGGTCTATACTAAGAAAATAATTCACATAATCTCAATAATTCTGCTGATTATCGGCGTGAATCGTCTGGGCTTGGGCACTACATACTATCTGACGCAATCCAATCCGATGATTCTGCAGACAATGGCGCAGAACATGCAAAACCAACAGTCCGGCTCTTCCAACAAAGAAGTCAAAAGCTTTGTTCGCAAGAACATGGATGAAATGACAAAGTATGCGCCGATATCGGGCAACGTTAACGCAAAAAAGACAATATTCTTGTTCAGCGACTATTCATGCCCGTATTGCCAGCGTGTTCATGTAGAACTGATGCGCGTATTGGCCGAACGCGACGATGTCCGCGTTGTGATCAAGAACTTCTCGATCCATGGCGTTCTGTCCGACGATGCGGCCAAGGCGGTTATCGCTGCAAAGCTGCAGGGCGACGACAAAGCAGCCGCTTTGGACAAGGCATTGATGGAAAGCAAATACTGGCCGGATGATATGGGTAACAAATCCCAGGAAGATCTGGCGAAATCCATCAAAAAGACAATTCTGGAACGCGCGCAGAAAGTCGGGCTTAACGTTGCGCAGTTGCAGGAAGACATGAACGGCGAAGCGGTGCAGAAAGAATTGGCGCAGGTCCGTGAACTGGCGCAGAAATTCCAGATCAACGGCACACCGTATCTGATCATCGGCGACCAGGCATTCCCGGGCGCGATACCGTATGAACAGATTGTTCAAGCGCTTAAATAAAAAAACTGACGCTTTGATGAAATAAAAAGTCCCGGCAAACTGCCGGGATTTTTTATATCTTTTGAATCTGCCGGATGTATCCGGGCATCTCGGCCGGTTTCATCCGTGTCATTATCCCCAGTTTTGCGCGGATGACATCCGCGATTTTTTCAAACTTTGCCCGCAAAGACCGCCCCGCCATGTCCGGTTCCGCAAACGACGCCGAATACGCGGTCGGAATTTCCGCCAGCGCCGACGCGAAATCATTCGGCTTTATCGGCGGCGCACCCGTGCTGTAAATTTCCACCCGGCCCAGCCCGACGCGGCACCCTGTGGTGCCGATGTTCCCGGTAATATCATACGCCTCTGTTATGGTGACGCGATAATATTGAAACAATTTGTCATTTTTAAAGCCCCAACTTTGCGATGCGCCCTGACGGTTGTCGAACGTATCGTTCTCTATATTCAGCAAAATAGTCCAATTTGCGCCATCGTTGCTGCCGGATAAATAAAACTTTTTTGGCAGCGCCGTATAATTTGAAACCCTTGTATACAGGACCAGCTTATTCGCGACATACTGCTTGTCCAGCTTTATCTGAATCCAATCGTTTCCGACGGTGCCGTGCTGCGCGCATCCCGACCCGGATACGGTCCCCCAAGGGAACGCCAGCCAACCGAGAGCACCGATGGTCGCGGCAAAAGCGGACCATGCCTGTCGCTGGTCGGTATTGTCCCAAACGCTGGATTGACTGGCGACATATGGCGCGGGGGGTGTATTGCTGGTCATATTCAAGGGCGTGATGCGGACGCCGGCGGCGGACGCGGTTCCGAACTTTGCGATCTTTATCGCGTCCGACATATCTTGAAAAATAACCTGCTGTTGCTGGATGTCCATGCATTTGCCCCCAGGCTTTAATAATAATCGTTCCACGCGGCGTGGATTTCGGTCCATATGGCGCCGGACGATACCATATTCGCGCTGTTTTGCGCCGGATACGAATCCGTCGGAATTTGCGCGGGGCTTATCTTGCCCTGTGCATCCAAACCGGGATAGCCGTTTGAAATATTTTTGTTTGATTTTTTCTCGGCGCCTGCGATTTCAATTTCGCAATAACTTTTGATGCCGTCAACGTATGTCTTTGCAGCAACGTCCGCATCACCGGATGTGACAGCGGTCGTCAACAAAATCAGGGACAGGAAGAAACAACGTAGTGGCGCGGTTCTATGCCCCAGCATGCAGCGGACTACATGTGTGTGTGTGTGTGTGTGTGTGTGTGTGTAGAGTTCCGCGGGTTCCAGCGGATTCATGATTCATGAAAAGATTCTTTACGATATGCATTCTGTTATAAATTTTATCAGAATACTGATTCTTATTTCAAGGAATAAATATAAAGTAAAAAATCGCCCTTTCGGACGATTTTTTATATTGAATCAGCATTTATCCATTTGCCGTCTTTTAACAGACCGGGCGACATTGATTCGCTGTTGCGCAAAGTATCTATCGCGGAACGCGCGGCCGCTGCATCAAGACCGACTATACGGACTTTGTGCATTCCTGCTTCGTTAACAACCTGAACATTGCCCAGATGTCCCAACCGGCGCGCAAGCGAGTTCGCGCTTTCTTCGGAATAGAATGCCGCCACCTGGATGCTATACGGGCCTGTTTCGCTGACGGGTGCCGCCGATACGACGCTCGTGCCAAGCGTTGCGTTTTTAACCTGAGTCGATTGTTCCGCCAAGACCTGGACCTGGACCTTGGTCTGTCCGGATATTCCCAGCTTTCGCGCCGCAGATGACGACACGTCCATTATGCGTGAATTCACAAACGGGCCGCGGTTATTTACGCGCAAAATCGCGGATTGTCCGTTTGAAAGATTCGTTACCCTAACGATTGTCGGCAACGGCAATGTCTTGCTGGTCGCGACCATTTGATTTTCGTCGTATATTTCGCCGTTTGTCGTCTGTATTCCGTTTATATCGCTGGGGATGATTCCCACAATTCCGGTCTGGTTGTATGTCAGATCTTCGGCCGGGACATGCTGGACATTTTCAATTTTGAACGGGGTGCCTATGTAATATTTCGGCGCAGCGCTAAGCAGATAAGAATCCGTAAGCGATCCGCCGCCCAGCGTTTCTTCCGAATTCATGGTATCATTTGTGTTATAGCTGCCGTATCCGCCCTGATCAGACGGTTCGCACGCGGCCAGAACAAAGGGCACGATTGCCAATGCTAATATTTTTTTCATGGGATTCCTCCTTTCCATTCTTGGAACACATTTTATCATATAAGAAAGCAGATTTCAACTTTTAAATTACGCCAAACGAATTAGGAATATATCTTTCCCGGACCATTTTTTATATTTCGCGGCGGTTCTTTTCCGCTTTACGGCAGATCACATTTGACCGGATATCGCTTATTATTTTGCTGATCTTTATGTCTTTATTTTAGACTTGACAAAACTGTCTTTTAATATATAATCCGATTAAGATATTACATAAAGGATCAGAAATGCTAAAGAAATTAAAGCTTCGGAGGGCAGCGAAAGTCATAACGGCGGCCGATTCCGAATCGGGCGCGGCAACGCGCAAATCATTTTTTTACAGAATTTGGACAGCTGTCAAATGGTTCTTTCGCGCAATATTTACAACTGTCCCCCGCGCCGTATGGCGCTGGATCAGCCGGCGCGATATTATCGGCCTTTCCAACTGCGCGCTGATGCTGTTGATAATCGTTTTGTTTTCAATGCTGATCGGTCAGGTCTTGGATGTAAAGGACGCGGATAATGGCAGCCATTTCTTTAAAAACGCGACCGCAGACAACGCCGCACAAACAGATGCGCAAAAAAGGGTTGTCGTCACGATAAAGCCTGTGAAAAAAGCAAACCCGCAACCAACCAAAGTGACGGTGGGCGCGCCCGCCCATGTAACATTCGACAAGGACGCAGACAAACTTATCATCTCCCTGCCCTTGAAAAAGATTGTGACGCCCGCGATTAAATCCGGAATAATTGAACCAAAAGCCGCGCCCGCCCAAAAGCATGCGCCGAAACGCGTGAAACTGCTATTGGTCGAGAATGTTCACATTGTCGGCGATACGATTATTGATTTTGCCAACGGGGGGGATAGAATCGCTTCCGGAACCAGGATCTACGGCAATCTGTTTCTGCAGAACGCGCGCTATTACACTCTGCCCTGCGGAGTGGTAATTGACGGAGATATTTATCTACGCAATATGGGACAGGTCAGATTCTGCGGAGAATTCACCGTCCGCGGAAACATATATGTCAGCCATAATTCATCTTTCGGCCCAATCCCGCGCAACGCGCGCCTGGGCGGCCAGGTAATATTTTAATACAAAGGTTATTCACATGAGTATAAAAAATTGGATTGCTTGCGTATCAGAAGAACACTATGGACTTGACCAATTGGTTAAACAAGCGATTGCCGAAGGCTATGTTCTTGGAAGTGGGTTTCCGATGCATTATATATACAAAGGACCGAATAGTTTCCATCATAAATCTGATGATTGGGTTCCGGCGGCAGATGAATCTTATAAAGTAATCCAAAATTTTTATCCCTATATGCTTGAATGGATGTGGGTTATTGAACTTTTTAAAGATGACAATGCTCAAAAACTATTGGATTATAAGACAATCTTCAGCGAGACCAAAGAAGAGCTAGAGATAAAAAAACTGGATCTCATAAACCAAGGATTCGGACCATGCACCCAAGAACCATATGGGTACACTATTAATCCATCCGGGCCGAGAACAGAAAGAATACGTAATTATATGTATGCGATGAAAAAATGCGCAACACAATAAGGCTCATAAGATGAAAAAGTTTCTGCTTGCATTGGCACTGCTCAGTCTGACGGCATCTCCAAAGCTGGCCGCGCAAAACCTTAATCAGAATAAAAGCAAAAAGACATCCAGTCTGAACCTTTCCCCGACTGGATTTTCTGGTAAAACAAATGATAACGGATACGAATACGGCGGCCGTATTGATGTTCTGAATTCATACAGCCTTGGCAATGCAGAGAAATTCAGCACCGACCTTAGCCTGGGCGGAAGAATCGGATTGGGTGAAAGGCAGGAATTTTCAGTCCTGAATTATCCGGATGGACGGTTTTTTGTTGGATATAAAACCGGATTGTATGGAGAAATCGCGTCATTGCTGAAACTGAATGCCAATTACGGCAATATTGTCGGATGCGGCGTCGGCGCAGGCATTGGGTACAGATATTTCATGTCGAACATAGAGGGAATCACAAGAACGCAATTGTCCGTTCCCGTAGAATTTGAAGTCGTCCTTAATCCAAAGGGCCAAATCCCGATTTCACCATTCTTCGGTGTGTCAAAAAACTTTGGTTCGGCCATTGATGGCAAGCAAAACACCGAAAACATTATGTACCCTGGCGGCAATTTAAAGGGAACTTTGCTTTTCGCCGGCCTTCGTTTTCATTTGTATTAATTTTTACTCTATTCCAGCAAACAGGGCGATTATTCCAGTGCCCGTCACTCCGTTGTCGCCGCTTATGCGGCGCGGCCCCATCCGTAAATCACAACCTAAAAATCGCCAAAAGCGGGAAGTGGTTGGGGATTGCTTGCAGGTTTCGGACCGGCAATCTCCAAGGTTTCCTTACATTGGCAAAGAACATTAGAGTTTATCAGAAATAATTATTCATTTTGTCTTGATGATAAAATCTGTTTTGAAATGTTTTCAGACACGGTGTAATCTTTGGAGAAGTTCACCAGCGAGTTATTTATAATTCCGTCTTTTGGAGAATATTTTAGGAATTGTGCCATAGCCGCAAGATAAATAAAATCTACATCCGTTACATTGATTATTTCGGAAGATATTTTGTTATATTCGGCAACAACCCTCCGCATTAAATCCCTATGCACAAAAGATAGTTTATAAAAATCCGCAACTCTTTTGTTTATGGATACATCGCCAAAATCAAAAATTCCGTTAAGTACCTTTTTCTTTGTTTTATCAATAGCCATATTGCGTCCGTGTAAATCAAAATGGCATATTACGTTTGAATAATCCAAACCGGCCGCAGACTTTTCTATCCCGGCAAACGAGCCGTCTGGAATCTTCTCGTTCAAAATTTCATAAAGCTGACCAATTTCTTCAAATTTGAAATATCTTAAAAGATCTTTTTGGCTTTCGGCATTAAAACGCATAGGAATCAAACCCTGGGCTTTATCCAGTGGGATATTGTGCATAACATTCATAAACTTGGCCAAATCTTGCGCCAATATTTGCTTTTGTTCATTTGTAAGTTCGTTATAATCCACGCCATTGGCGTAGCTGAATCCGTATAAAACATCGCCTTTAATAGCCTTGTGCCACATAAAAGGCAGTTCTGGATTATTTATATAATTCAGAAATGGAATCGCCACACCGCTGATCTCTGATACATTTTCCGAATTTATGAAATCCAGTTTTTGCTTTTCGTCGAGCATGTTTTGCAGACTATTTTCATTTCTTGGAAATCTTGCAGCGTATTCCGTCCCGTATTGATTTTTTACTTTCAAAGCCAATGACCCGCCGCCCTCGGTATAAGGTATGACAGACGAAGGCTTGAATGGGATTATTTTTTCCGCTTGTGCCTTTTGCAAGATTTCCTTGGCATTATCTAAATTCGGATTGAATTCCATCATATGGATATTATATCACATCATTTTCAAGAAAGCACCGAAAAACAATTTCTGATTTATAAGAACTATAAGTTAAAAGCCTGTTAGATTCGGACCAAGGCAATTTTTACACGAACTAGATGAAGGACTTAGAAATACCGGTCGTCGGTCCGAAAGCGGCATAAAAAATGCACTTTTTGACCGGTATACTTTCGAACCCTGAAAAAGGTTGGGTTTGCAAGCCTTGCGGGATGATTTTTTTATTTTTGCACAGATTGGTTGGGGAACCTGGATTCGAACCAAGACTAACAGAGTCAGAGTCTGCTGTTCTACCGTTAAACTATTCCCCAAAATATGGGGCGATTATACGGATTTTTTTTTATTTTGCAATGTCTTTTTGTAAAATACTTGTTGACAAAATATTTATACATTATAAAATATCGCCCATGCCAACTAAAAAACGCGACATAAATGAATCGGAACTGGACCTGCCCTTGTCTTGCAGTCTGTTTTTGGAACCGGCATTGGAAAAATACAAAAACCATTTGGCGCCCGTACCCGATGACGTCATCAGATTTCTGCATGAATGGAACATGGCGCTGATCGGCATAATAATGCAAACATCGGAAATATTCACGGCCCTCGGCAGCATTGGAAAATATATCGTGAAATGTTGCGCCAAAGATCCCAAGTTTGCGAAAAACTGCGTGGCCCGCGGATGCACGGTCCCGGTACACTCGTTTCATTATGCGGTGCGATTTTCCGAAGGCTATAACTTTGCCACCGACAAATTGAATAATTGCAAAGACAATGCGCAAAAAGTCGTTTTTGCAGATTTTGGCGCGGGTCTGTCCCCGCTGGCGCCGATGCTGGGCAAAATGTTTGATTTTATCGAGTCTTATGCCATAGAACTGCCGACAGTGTCCAAACTTTTGCATGCCACGGCGAAAAAAATGGGAATGGATGGCAAATTTCAAATCAAGAACGATATATCTGAAGTCACGCCAAGCGCGGGCCCGAGCATAGCGACGTCACTCGGCGTATTTCCGCATTTGATGCGCACGGACCAATTAAAACTTTTAACGCTTATAAATAAACAATTCCAGCATTTTTATATAGAAATGGAAATGCATGACGGGGAAAATTCTCTCAGTCGGAAATCGTTCGACAAAAAGACATTGGAAGATATCGGCATAAATATCAATACTTTTTATAAATTCATATCCGTCGGGCTTGAAAACAAAAGAAAATACAACCGCCAGATATCCGAATCAAAAACCCCATTCAAAGGCATAGTCAGCGAAAAGCTCTGGTTCATCAGCCGATAATCAAAATCTCACACGACTTCCGTGACTGCGCGAAGCGCGCCATCGCGAGACAATTGCACGACATGCAGTTTCTGCCTCATTTCCGCTATCAATTCTTCGCGGTTGTATGCGGGCTGGGTATGCAGAATCCGATCTGCAAACGCGGCGTATGCTGCGTCCGCGCTTTCCGCGTGAATCGTGGTATAGAAATGATCATGTCCCGTTCCCATCATTTCCCACATCACGCTTGCATTATCCGTTGAAATTTCGCCCCCTATAATTACGTCCGGCGTAATGCGGACGACCAAGTCCAGCAAACGCGCATAATTGAACTGATTGTTCTGTTCCGTGCGCGATAATATAAAGTGCACCTTATTTTTTTGCGGCACACGGATTTCCCGCGCGTCTTCCACGGTAACAACCCTGGAATCTTGATCTATCATTGTCAGGATATGATTCAAAAACGTGGTCTTTCCCGTGCTGGTCGCGCCGGATATTAAAATCGGGCTGCCGTCGTTTATCGCCTGCATCAACCGTTCATACGGATCATCCGGGCGATCTTTTCTTCGCGGCTTTACTTTCAACAGTGTCGCGCCCTGCTTCAAATGATAATTTTCAAAGCTGGTGTCTTTCGCAAAGGTCCCGCGAATGCTCATAGCGACGCCGCCGGTGACATCGTTGTCGTCATACATGACATTCGGCCCGGCGATGGCCGTAAATCGATGATTGCCGGGCAGCGTTGCATACACCACCGGGACCCCGCGGCTGGGTTCAAAAGGCCGTTCATAAACATTCGCAACAGCATGAATTACATCCACCAGGTATTGCTTTGACAGCTTTTCAGATTTATATGCAACCCAGGGTTTTCTTGCGCCATGCAGACGCATCCAGACCTCGCCCGCGCGGTTTATAGCAATTTCTTCCACGAATTCCGGGGTAAAGAATTCTTCCAGGGGCTTTATCAAAGTATCAAGGACAATATCGGACATGCAAATATTTTATCATAATTTAACCCTTGAATCAATTTAGTAAAATAGTTTATAATGCTGAATAAATTAGAGAGATTATATGAAAAAAATATCTTTGCTTGTTGCTGTTTGCTCTTTGCTATTTATTGCCGGTTGCGCTGGCAACGCGCCGTATAACGAAGATGATTTCGCGGCTGGCGGTCCCGACGCGCCATTGCTGAACGAACGCACGATGCAGTTTATGCAGCCGGATAACTTGTATTCCGATGCCGATACTTTCAGGCCAAAGACCGTGCAAGAAAAGACCGAGATGAGCGACAAGTGGGATACCAGCAGAATGGAAACCCGCTGGCAGGAATACAAAGGCACAATGGTTCGCGTGCAGATATTGCTGGGGTCCACGGATTTGCGCGAAATCCGCCTTAAACTGGTTCAGAATGCGAACGGCACGGACATAGACGCAAATAATCGCGAGGTATTGGGCAGGGTCGCGGACTTTGAGATGAAAAAAATCTGCGGTCGGAATTCCGATTCATACGTTATGATATACGACCGGCCGTCATTTGAAGTTTTGCGCCCGACGCCGTATTTCGACTATGTCTCCCAGAACGAGGGCACCGCGATGCGTGAATATGGATTTCGTTGCATATATAGATAAATTTATGAACGCAAAGAAAACGATTTTCTATGTCAGCCTTGCACGGGCCAACCAGGCATAACATAAAAGTATAATTAAAAACAAAAAGGATTGAACATGAAAAAATTTATCGGAACAATGATGTTGGGCGCGGTCGTAATGCTTGCCGGATGCGGGGAACAAAAATCGGCAAAGGCGGGTGACACAGTCGTGATTGACTTTGCAGGATATCTGGACGGCGTGCAATTCCCGGGCGGCACCGCCGAAGGTTTTCCATTGACATTGGGCAGCGGGCAATTCGTTCCCGGATTCGAAGATCAGCTGGTTGGCGTGAAAAAGGGAGAAGAACGCGAAATAAAAATAACATTCCCGGAAAACTATCCGGCCAAGGAACTTGCCGGCAAGGAAACCGTGTTCAAAGTGAAAATTACAGATATTAAGGGATAAGACACTCGCAACATCTGAAATTCTAACCACAGGCTTCCGGTCTAAATCGCAAAGGGGCTGTCTTATGCTTATGCAGCCATCCCTGGCATCCGCCCGCGTTTGTGAACGCGGGCGGATGCATTTCTGCTATTTTGCGAAATGTTTATTTAGCATATATCCATATTTGTTTCTGGTTTTGCGCCGCAAGCTTTTGTTAAAAAATATAAGATTGCACAAGAAACAAACCAGTTTTCTTTTTTGTTTATAATATCGCGAATATTCGCGCACAGCCTTGTCGCATATGCATCGGCAATATTCGAAAAACAGCTTATTTTTCCCGGCAATTATTATTTTTTCCTTTTCAGGACGTTCTAACAGCCTTTCCAGGACGCGGGGCATGATTCTTGATGACCTGTATCTTTGTTCCGCTATCAATTTTAATTTTCCGGATTGCCGCGCCGCGGAACCATATCCGTCCATGATTTCATCCGCTATCTGTTCCGCTGATTTTTTCGTGAAAAAGCTTCGCCCGGAAAAATTACTATTATGCTCTGTTTCGATGTTTTTTAATGTTATATACCCGCTGCCTCCAAAATGATCGTAATTATAAATCGGGATGCCCGCCGCCAGCGCATATTGCACAGTCTTTCCGATAGAAACTATGACGTCGTGTTGCGACAACAATTCCGGGGTTATGCGGACAGAGTTTCTGCCGCCATATACGGCGGTTTTTATGCCGCGCTTTCTCAGCAGTCTTACGGCCTTTGACAATTCTTTCGGCGGATGGTTGGATACGACGGCAAGACTGCCTATCTTATCATTGCATTTTTTATCGACATTAAAGAATTCGTCCGGCGCAGTGTTCGGCAGCACAAAAACCTTGTCTCTCGGCAGGTCGTATTTTCTGCAGAACCGCTGTTTCATTCCATCCGTAAGCACGGTTATCAAGTCAATGTTTTCATGGAAAAATATCGGCGTTTCTATTGGAAGAATCGAAGAAATTATGGAATTCAAAATCCGTTTGTATTTCAGCCCTTTCGATACAAGATACGGCAATATTGGAAAATGATGCGCCCATACGATATCATAGCAAACATCCAACGGCAGATTCTCGATATCGAACGCATCCACATGACTGTCTGCGAAGAAACTTCTCGTTTTTTGATTTATTGAAACCCCGGCCAAATATACATCGTATCCCAACGAATGAAAATACCGGCCGATTTCAGAAGCATAGACCACGCCACCATGCAACCCGTCCGCATACCACAGTGTAATAAGAATACGTTTTGCCACTTTTAGCACCGCACTGTTCCGCCAAGGAAAACCACCAAAGTAAACTTGGTGGTTGGAGTTTAAGAACAATTGTGTGAATTGCGCGGGTTATTCGATATATTATCCGCACTCCAACCGGGGTTGGAGTATTTTTCGTCCCTGCGGACGCACACATTGGGTTCTTAAGCCCAACACAGTTTTTTCCTATGCGAGTATATTATAAAACTAATATGATCTTAAAAACAATGAAATTCTAGCGGGCGAATCATACGTCCAAAGTATGCATTGCGGAGTATCATGAAATAATAAAAACGCCGCAAGATGCGGCGTTCTTACTCGTCGTTTCAACTGGCGCGGGGCACCCGTTACATCATTCCGCCCATTCCCGGCATTGCGGGGGCCACGGTTTTTTCTTCTGGGATATCGGACATGACGCAGCCGGTTGTTATCATGACGCCGGCGGTCGATGCCGCCGCCAAGATGGCGGTCTTCACAACCTTTGCCGGATCAATGATGCCGGATTTCAG
>JAISCX010000029.1 GCA_031265235.1 Rickettsiales bacterium | reverse complement strand
CGCCAATGATCCGTTTGTCGGAAACATCATGTTCGTCCGCATATTCTCGGGGCGGCTGTCTTCCGGTTCTTATGTTTATAATTCTTCCAAGGACAAGCGCGAACGCGTGGGCCGCATGCTGCTGATGCATGCGAACAGCCGTGAAGAAATCAAGGAAGCATTCGCGGGCGATATTGTGACGCTTGTCGGATTGAAAGAAACCATCACCGGCGATACGCTTTGCGATGAATCAAAGCCGATTATTCTGCAGCGCATACATATTCCTGAACCGGTTATCCAGCTGGCTGTTGAGCCAAAGGCAAAAGCGGATATCGAAAAAATGGCGTTGGGTTTGCAGGCGCTGGCAAAGGAAGACCCGTCTTTCCGCGTGTCCGTCGATCAAGAATCCGGGCAGACGATTTTGGCCGGCGTCGGCGAATTGCATTTGGAAATTCTGGTGGACCGCCTGTTCCGTGAATTTAAAGTCGAAGCAAATGTGGGCGAACCGCGCATTGCATATCGCGAAGCATTCGGACGCGCCGTCGTCAAGGATTATACCCATAAAAAGCAGTCCGGCGGATCCGGTCAATACGCCCAAGTAAAGATAGAATTTGAACCCCAGGAACCGGGGACTGGATACGAATTTGAAAACAAGATTGTCGGCGGCGTCATACCGAAAGAATACATTCCGGGCGTGGAAAAGGGATTGAAGATCGCGCAGAATGCCGGAACGCTGCTGGGTTATCCGACCGTAGATTTCAAAGCAACATTGGTGGATGGAAAGTATCACGAAGTTGACTCTAACGTGCTCTGCTTTGAAATAGCGGCGCGCGCCGCATTCCGCGAAGCTATGCAGGAATCAAAGCCGCGCTTGTTGGAACCGATTATGAAATTATCGGTCAATACGCCAGAGGAATACACCGGCGACATCATTGGCGACCTGAATTCGCGCCGCGGTCAGATCAACGGCATGAAGATGGAATTCGGAAACCAGGTGATTGACGCATATGTGCCGTTGGCGAATCTGTTCGGGTATATAAAAACATTGCGCTCGTTGTCGCAGGGTCGTGCGAATCCGTATATGGAATTGTCGCACTATGCCGAAGTGCCGACGAACGTGGTGGACGAAGTGATTAAGAAACATAACAAGTGATAGTGCAAGTGCAAGTGAAAGTGGTCTGAGCAAATTCAAACTACTTGCACTTGCACTGACACTTGCACTCTGCTACTGAAAGGAGCAAAACATGGCAAAAGAAAAGTTCGTGCGCAGCAAGCCGCACGTAAACGTTGGTACGATTGGTCACGTTGACCATGGCAAAACCACATTAACCGCCGCTATTGTCCATTACTATGGCATCGGCGGTGATAAAAACAAGGGCGTCAACGACATCGACAACGCGCCGGAAGAAAAAGCGCGCGGCATAACGATCAACACCGCCCACGTGGAATATGAAACCGAAGCGCGCCACTATGCGCACGTCGACTGCCCGGGACACGCCGATTATGTCAAAAACATGATCACCGGCGCGGCCCAGATGGACGGCGCGATATTGGTCTGCGCGGCGACGGACGGCCCGATGCCCCAGACGCGCGAACACATTCTGCTGGCGCGCCAGGTCGGTATTCCAAAGGTTGTCGTGTACTTGAACAAGTGCGATCTGGCCAACGACGAAGAATTGTTGGAACTGGTTGAAATGGAAGTGCGCGAATTGCTGTCCGCCAATAACTTTGACGGCGCGAACACCCCGATTATACGCGGATCCGCCGTTTCCGCCGTCGAAGGCAAATCAGACGGTTTGGGCAAGGAATCCATTGATAACCTGATGAACGCGCTGGATACATTCGTTCCATTGCCAGAACGTCCGGTTGACAAGCCGTTCCTTATGCCGATCGAAGACGTGTTCTCTATCACCGGCCGCGGCACCGTGGTCACGGGACGTATCGAGGCGGGTATTGTAAAGGTTGGTGAAGAAGTTGAAATCGTGGGTCTTCGCCCGACGCAGAAAACGACCATCACCGGCGTTGAAATGTTCCGCAAATTGCTGGACCAAGGCGAAGCCGGCGACAACGTCGGACTGCTGCTGCGCGGGACCAAGAAAGAAGACGTGGAACGCGGCCAGATTGTCTGCAAGCCGGGATCCATCACCCCGCATACGGATTTTGAAGCCGAAGTATATATTCTGACGAAAGACGAAGGCGGCCGCCACACGGCGTTCTTCAGCAACTATCGTCCGCAGTTCTACTTCAGCACCACCGACGTCACGGGCACGATCGCTTTGCCGAAAGACAAGGAAATGGTTTTGCCGGGTGACAACGTCCGTATCACGGTTCAGCTGATTGCGCCGATCGCCATGGACGAAGGCCGCCGTTTTGCCATCCGCGAAGGCGGACGCACAGTGGGCGCCGGAGTGGTATCGAAGATCATCAAATAATTTGCGGAACGCAAATTATTTGATGTGACCTGAGATTTGTGATGTGTGATTTGTAAAAATATGCAAATTCAAATCACAAGTCACAGGTCACAAATCACAAATTCAGGTAAAAGGAAAACGATTATGGTCCCTTCACAAAAGATTCGTATTAAACTGACGGCGTTTGACCATCGTGTGCTGAACGATTCTGTTCGCGCGATTGTGTCCGCGGCCGAACGGACAGGCGCGAAAGTTCTGGGGCCGGTTCCTTTGCCGACATTGATTCAAAAGTTTACAGTCAACCGTTCGCCTCACGTGGACAAAAAGTCGCGCGAGCAATTTGAAATCCGCAATCACAAGCGCGTGATTGATATTGTTGACCCAACCCCTCAGACAGTTGATGCCCTGATGAAGTTGGATCTGGCCAGCGGCGTGGATGTGAAGATAAAACTGTGATGTGTGATTAGTGATTTGTAACTTGTATGTATTTGCAAAAATCAAATCACAAATCACAGGTCACTAATCACGATAAAGGTATCGAAAATGAAACGCTCGGGATTGATAACAAAAAAAATAGGAATGACGCGTCTGTATGATGATGCGGGAATCGCGCATGGCGTGACCGTGCTGTCTGTTGGCGATTGTGCCGTCATAGGCAACCGCACCATGGATAAGCACGGATATGTCGCGGTTCAGCTGGGATTCTGTGAGGCAAAGGAAAAACACATTGCGAAACCGCAATTGGGCGCGGCAAAGAAAGCGGGCGTGAAACCGTATCGCAAAGTCGTTGAATTCCGCGTAAGCGAAGATTGCTTGGTTCCGGTTGGAACATCTCTTTCCGCCGGACATTTTATTGCCGGCCAGTTTGTGGATGCCCAGGGAACATCAAAGGGCAAGGGTTTCCAAGGCGCGATGAAAAAATATAATTTTGGCGGCAAGGAAGCGACCCACGGCGTTCTGAAAGCGCATCGCAGCCTGGGCGGTACAGGTATGCGCGAATGGCCGGGCAGGGTGCTGAAAGGCAAGAAAATGGCCGGACAAATGGGGAACGAAGTCGTTACCGTTCATAATCTGAAAGTATTTGGAATAAACGAAGCGGACAATTTGGTTTATGTAGAGGGCGCGGTTCCCGGTGCGAACGGAACATTTGTTCTGGTGTGTGACGCGGTAAAGAAAGAGCATAAAGGTTTGCCGATGCCGACGAAACAAGTCGAAACGAATAAAGTTGAACCTGTGGCGCAAGAAGTTGTTGAAAATGTAGAAGTTCCGGCGGCAGAAGATACCAAAGAAGAAGTTGTTCAAGAAGGGCAGGGTGAATAATCATGCAGATTGATATTATAAATTTTGATGGAAAAGCAGTTGGCAAGGCTGATTTGTCAGATGCGATTTTTGGACTGGCCCCGCGTGCCGACATATTGCACCGCGTTGTGACTTGGCAGCGTGCGAATTCGCGCCAGGGAACGCACTTGGTCAAGACGGTGTCCGATGTGAACGGTTCTTCTCGCAAGCTTTTTAAACAAAAGAAAACCGGAAACGCCCGCCAGGGGGAACGCAAGAACGTTCACATGCGCGGCGGTGGCGTGGTTCACGGGCCGGTTTTGCGTTCGCATGCGATTGATCTGCCAAAGAAAGTCCGTGTGCTGGGCTTGAAGATGGCATTATCTCTGCGGGCGAAAGAAGGCATGCTGATTATTCTGGATTCTGAAAAATTGTCGGCCGCAAAGACAACGGCGGCGGCGAAATCCTTGGCAAAGCTAAAACTGGATTCGGCGTTGTTTGTTGGCGCGGCAAACTTGGATGCGAATTTTAAGAAATCTGTTTCGAATATCAAAAACATAGACTTTCTGCCGACAATCGGCCTGAACGTCCAGGATATTCTGAAACATAAAAATCTGGTCTTGACGGCAGATGGCGTTGCGGCGATTGAAAAGAGATTGATGGCATAGGGCAAATATTTTACAAAATTTTTTTAAGAAGAATTTTTTAAAAAAAGATTAACAACAAACAGGGGAAGCGAATTGAAATATGTAATACCAGCGGCGGGCAGAAATCTTGAATACCAAACAATTGGGACAAGCCACGCATCGCGGATTGAGCAAGGTTTGTATTATCAAGATTGGAAAATGCCGAAATTGCAGAATATGGAAGAAACAATAATAAAAAACATTTTAGAATATGAAGGCAAAAATTTTGAAGCGATAGTAGCGCCGCTTATTAAAGAGAAAAGAAAATATAAATATTTTACCGTCCAATGGACCTTAAGATATGCAGGTAAATAAAATTTCGTATCACGTATCACGTATCACGTGTCACGGCGGACGAGCGAAGCGAAGTGAGTATAAAATGGCAGAAAAGAAAGAAAAAGTTGTTAAAACGGAAAAGACGGCAAAGGCGACGGCTGGGATGTATGATGTTCTGCGCCGGCCGATTATTTCTGAAAAGTCTGCGAAATTGGCGGAGTCTAACGGCATGGCGTTTGAAATTGACGCGAAAGCTACGAAAAAAGACGTTGCAAACGCAATCAAAGCAATATATAATGTCGCGCCTGAAAAAATTAACATCGTGAATGTGAAAGGCAAGGTAAAAACCTTTCGCGGAAAGTCCAAGGGCACGCAGAAAACCGTCAAAAAGGCATATATCGCATTGCCGAAAGACGCGAAGATTGAAATCGCCACAAACGCTTAGAGGCGTTTGTCGAGACATGTGACGTTAATCTATCCTTGTCTCAGAATCTTGACCGAGAATCAGATTATTGAGTTTATGGTCAAGTCGGGAAATTAGATTTGTGATATGAACCATCGTATCTCGCATCTTGTGTCTCGTATCACGAAAAGGTAAAACAAAATGGCACTGAAAACTTATAAACCAAATACGCCCGGGACCCGCGGTCTTGTATTGATAGACCATAGCGAGCTGCATCGCGGCGCACCGGAAAAAACGCTTACCGTTGGAAAGAAATCCAAGGGCGGCCGCAATAATTTCGGCCATGTCGTCGTTCCTCATCAAGGCGGCGGCCACAAAAAGAAATATCGCCTGATCGATTTCAAGCGCAGAAAGTTAGATATGCCCGCAACTGTCATGCGTCTGGAATACGATCCGAACCGCACCGCGTTCATCGCGCTGATTGAATATAAAGACGGCGAAAAGGCGTATATCGTCGCGCCGCGGAAACTTGCCGTTGGCGATGTTGTCGTGTCAGGCGATCGTGCGGATATAAAGCCGGGCAATGCGATGCCGCTGAAAAGCATGCCGATCGGAACGATTGTGCATAATGTTGAATTAAAGCCGGGTGCGGGCGGGCAATTGGCGCGTTCGGCCGGATGCTATGCCCAATTGATGGGTAAGGACGGCGTTTACGCCCAGATTAAAATGAACAGCGGCGAATTGCGCAAGGTTCATTCGAATTGCATGGCGACCGTCGGCAGCGTTTCCAACCCCGATCAGCGCAATGTCAATTTGGGCAAGGCCGGGCGTGCGCGCTGGCTGGGCATCAGACCTACGACCCGCGGTATCGCCATGAATCCTGTCGATCATCCTATGGGCGGCGGTAATGGAAAGTCCAAGGGGCACGAACCGGTGTCGCGTACCGGCATCCCGTCCAAGGGTTATCGCACGCGCAAAAATAAATTGACCCAGAAGTTTATCATCAGGTCAAGACATTTGAATAAAAAGAAGAAATAAAAGTGTGATTTGTAATTTGTGATTTGTGACCTGAATCTCTCAAATCACAAGTCACAAATCACAAATCACGAAAGGAAATATTTATGTCACGTTCAGTTTGGAAAGGTCCTTATGTTCATCCGAGCGTCTTGAAAAAGACGGCGACGGCCAACGTCGAAAATGACCGCCGTCCGATAAAGACCTGGTCCCGCGGCAGCACGATCGTGCCGCCGATGGTGGGTCTGACCTTTGATGTCCATAACGGGCACAAATTCATCCCGGTTCTTATTGTTGAAGACATGATCGGGCACAAGCTTGGCGAATTCGCGCCGACCCGCACCTTTAAGGGACACGCCGCAAACAAAAAGGCGGCCGCGACAAAGGACAAAAAATAAGCGCCAGTGTCGGTATGGCATGATATTTGCACTTGCGCTGACACTTGCACTATAAGGTAAAGTTATGACTGAAAGAAGATACAATTTAAAAGACAACCAGGTGCGCGCGTTCAACAAGCTGATCCGCGTAAGCCATCAAAAACTTCAGCTGGTGACCGACTTGGTCCGCGGACTGCCGGTCGCGCGCGCGGTTGATGTTCTGAAATTTTCCAAGAAACGCGTCGCGGGCGAAGTGCTGAAAACAGTGCTGTCGGCGATTGCGAATGCGGAACACAATCAGAAACTGCCGGCGGATTCTTTGTATGTAAAGGAAATCTGGTGCGGCAAGGCGCTGACTATGAAGCGCGTCATGCCGGGACCACGCGGTTCCGCCCGCCCGATATTAAAACCGTTTTCCAATCTGACGGTCATCTTGGAATCCGGCGCACCTGCGTCAAAGACAACGGCGAAAACCGTAAAGCCAAAAGCGGAAAAGAAAACCGACAAGAAAGAAACAAAGAAAAAGTAATAAATTGCTGAGGGCTAAGAACTAAGAGCTGAGAGCTTTTAGTAGTGATGCTCTGCAGAATAAAAAGGTAAAAGGCATTTGTTAAAATTTTGGGCGAAACACTGGAAACAGCTTTTAGCTCTTAGCTTTTAACTCTTAGCTTTTTGTGACAGAATGGAGCGAATTTATGGGACAGAAAGTATCACCGGTTTCACTGCGCGAGTTTATTAACAAGACCCCGGACTCTCGCTGGATGGCATCAAAAAGGGATTATCCAGCATTGTTACTGGAAGATGTGAAAATCCGCCAATTTTTGGAAAAAAAGCTGGCAAAATCCGGACTGGCAAAGGTTGTTGTCGAACGCTTTGCAAAGAAAGTCGTGGTTACGATTCACACGTCCCGTCCCGGTATGATTATTGGTAAGAACGGCGCTGATATCGAAGCTTTGCGCAATGCTATCAAAAAATTGGTCCAGAATGATCAGGTTGTCGTAAATATTTATGAAGTGCGCCGCCCCGACGTGAACGCAATGCTGACCGCCAAAAGCATAGCCCAGCAGATCGAAGGCCGCGTTTCTTTCAAACGCGCAATGAAAAAGGCCGTGCAGAATTCGCTGAAAGCCGGCGCCAAGGGAATAAAAGTCATGTGCGGCGGCCGCTTGAACGGCGCGGAAATCGCGCGGACGGAACAAATCCGCGAAGGCCAGATTCCGCTGCATACGCTTCGCGCGGATATTGATTATGCGTCTATCCAGGCGAAAACCACATATGGCGTCATTGGTGTAAAGGTATGGATTTATACGGGCGACGTTGTGAACAAGGATAAAATGGCCGCAGAATTGGCGCGCCCGACGGAATTCGCGGGAAGCACGGAAAAGAGATAAAAAAAGTAATCGGTAGGGCAGTATCCAGCAAGCAGATTTGAACTGGATACCGGATACCGGAGATATTGGATACTATAAGGTAAAATCATGTTAATGCCGACAAAGACAAAGTTTAGGAAACAACACAAAGGGCGCATTCACGGAAATGCAAAGGGCGGTTCTGAATTGGCCTTTGGCTCGTTTGGTCTGAAAGCAATGTCGCCGGAACGCGTGACCGCCAGACAGATAGAAGCCGCGCGCCGCGCGATCACCCGTCATATGAAGCGCCAGGGCAAGCTGTGGATTCGTATTTTCCCGGATGTGCCCGTGACAAAAAAACCAGCCGAAGTCCGCATGGGTAAAGGAAAAGGCGCTGTGGAATACTGGATTTGTCGCGTAAAGCCGGGCCGCATTATGTTTGAGCTGGACGGGGTCAAAGCCGAAACGGCGACGGAATGTATGCAGCTGGCGGCGGCAAAGCTTCCGGTCAAGACAAAGATCGTTGAAAGAAAGGCGAATTAAATTGTGACTTGTAATCTGTAAATAGTCAAATCGCAAATCACGAAAGGTAAAAAAATGGCAGAAAAGAAAACAGTTAAAAAAGAAATCAAAGCGGCAAAGGTCGATAATTCCACGCTGAATGCAGAGGCGTTGCAGTCGCGCCTGCGCGACTTGAAAAAAGACGCGATGAACCAACGGTTCCAGCATACCGCCGGCCAGTTGCCGAAAACGCACGTTATCCGTAAGACGCGCCGCGACATTGCGCGCGTTAAAACGGCGATTAACGCGGGTAATAAATAAGGAAATAATTATGCCAAGACGTATATTGCAAGGAAATGTTGTAAGCACGAAAAACGATAAGACGGTCGTTGTTAACGTGGAACGCAAGTTCCGCCACCCATTGTATGGGAAATTCGTGAAACAGAACAAAAAATACAGGGCTCATGACGAGGGTAATGAATACAAAATCGGTGAAATAGTGTCGATCGAAGAACATCGTCCGATTTCCAAGACCAAGTCTTGGGTGGTAAAGGGCCGCATAGGCGCCGCGAAAGATAAGAAAGTTGATGTGGAATAATTAAAGGTCAAAGTTATGATTCAGAACGAAACAGTATTAAATGTCGCAGACAACAGCGGCGCAAAGAAAGCCATGTGCATCAAGGTTTTGGGCGGATCTCACCGCCGGTATGCGGCTGTCGGAGACAAGATTGTCGTTGCTATCAAAGACGCGATTCCGCGCGGCAAGATTCAAAAAGGAACGGTCCAGCGCGCGATTATCGTCCGAACCAAATTCCCGGTCAAGCGCGCTGACGGATCTATAATCCGTTTTGACGACAATGCGGTTGTAATTATTAATAAGAACAATTTTGAACCGATCGGCACGCGTATCTTTGGACCGATCGCCCGCGAAGTTCGCCGCAAGTACGACGTGCAAAAGATCGTGTCACTTGCGCCAGAGGTATTATAATGAGCAAAAATATAGATAACAAAGTTTCTGAATGGACGGTCGTTAATGCCGAATATTCTCATGAAATTAAAAACAGAATGGGACGCGAAATTTATAACAGCGTTAAACTGACACTGAAACAGGGTGATAAAAATATAGTGGCGCATAAAAATAACCGTAGCACATTTTACCAAGAAGGCGATGTTGTCGAATGTTATAAAACTTGGTTGGGGAACTGGAAAATATTGCGCGACGTATCTATCAAGTGTCAGGGCATGGCGGCATAATTTTGCATAATGAACCTAAGGGAATAAAATATGAAAATTAAAAAGGGTGACGAAGTAGTCGTTATTTCTGGAAAGTACAAGGGTGTAAAGGGCAAAGTGCTGGAAGCGCGTCCGGTAGAGTCGCGCGTCGTGGTCGCCGGCGTTAACCGCACAAAGCGCCATATAAAGCCGACCCAGGACAAGCCGGGGCATATTTTGGATATAGAGGGCGCGATCCATGTATCCAATGTCGCGATAGTTGATCCAAAGTCCAAAAAGGCGACGCGCATAGGATATAAGGTAGAAGGCGGCAAAAAGACGCGCATCGCGAAAAAATCGGGGACGGAAGTCTAAAAGTCGGTAAGAACGAGCAGGATTCAGGTGATGGACAAAAGATGAAAATTCTGGACGCGGATGGTTACGTTGGAGGGTGGAGAGATCTGACGAAAAAGATGAAAAATGAAAAATGGAATTTCTTTCAAAGATAGCATGTTTTTTTCTTTGAAAGGCGCGCTTTATATAACCAAGGAAGTCGCCAAGGCGATAAAAAACGGAACATCAATAGAAACGGCGTTTATCAGGGCGCACATTAAATTGTCAGAGGTTTTGGACAACCTTTATTGTAAAAAAGAAAAATGAAATGCATCCGCTAAAGCCCATCCCATCCGATCACAGGTCGGACGAGGGACCCCGGGGAGGATGCGCGAGTAAAAGGAAAAAGAAATGCAAAGCAGATTGCGCGAAATTTATGAAAAGAAGATCGTGCCGGAATTAAAGAAAGAATTCGGCTATGCGAACGACATGGCGGTGCCAAGGCTGTCCAAGATCGTGTTGAACATGGGCGTGGGGGAAGCGGTTGCAGACAAGAAAAAGCTTGATTCCGCGGTTGCCGATATGACGATGGTTGCGGCGCAAAAACCGGTTGTGACCAAGGCGCGAAAGTCCATCGCGACATACCGCCTGCGCGAAGGCCAGGCCATAGGCTGCAAGGTGACGCTGCGCGGGAAACGCATGTATGACTTTCTGGACAAGCTGATAACAATCGCGCTGCCGCGTATCAGGGATTTTCACGGCTTGTCAAAGTCAAAGTTTGACGGTAACGGAAATTATGCGTTCGGGATAAAAGAACATCTGATCTTTCCGGAAATTTCCGTGGAAAAGATCGATTCCATCATGGGAATGGATATCGTGGTCGCAACAACCGCAAAGACGGATGACGAGGCAAGGGCGCTGTTGACCAAACTGGGCCTGCCGCTGGTGTTAAAATAAAAATAGGCTAAGGGCTAAGGGCTAAAGGCTAAGAGCTTTTAGACTGCTCTGCGCGGAAAGCAAAAGGATTGTAAAAAACTAATGAATAAGAATTTAAGAGATTAGGCTGGCGACAGCTCTTAGCTCTTAACTCTTAGCTCTTAGCTTTTTGCGACAGAATGGAGCAAACTAAATGGCAAAATTGGCATTGATTAACAAACAGAACGCGCGCAAAAAGATGGCGAAAAAATATGCCGCCAAATTTGAAGCGGTCAAGATATTGAAATCCGACACGCCGGAAGTTCGTATGGAAAAAATGAAAAAAGCGGCCGATTTGCCGCGCAATGCAAACAAGACCCGGCTGCACAACCGCTGTGCGATAACGGGCCGCGCAAGGGGTTTTGTATCCCAGTTTGGATTGTGCCGGCAACAGGTGCGCACATTGGCATCCGAAGGCAAGCTGCCGGGGGTTCGAAAATCTTCATGGTAAAATTTGCCTGCGCGAATTTTACGGGGAAAAGGGAAGAGGAAAAAAGGAATTAAAATTAGTAGCAAATGACAAGGAAATATGGTGAATTTGGCGAAATCTGGGAAATCTGACTTTTCTCTTTTCCTTTTTCACTTTTCCCTTGTTTGCGACTGAAAGGAGCAAATTATGTCATTCACACATCCAATCGGAGATATGCTGACCCGCATCCGCAACGGCCAGTCGGCGGGAAAGGAAACAGTCCGCGTTCCGGCAAGCCGGCTGAAGGCGGCGGTGCTTTCCGTTCTGAAAGACGAAGGGTACATCACTGAATTTCACCGTGACGAAATAGCCAAGGGCCGTGCAGAGCTGGTTGTCGGTCTGAAATACGTCAATGGCGGCGGCGCGATCCAGGAAATCGCCGCTGTTTCAAAGCCGGGACGCCGCATGTATTCCGGTGTTGAAAAAATGCCGAAAGTCATGAACGGCCTTGGGATTTCCATCGTGTCCACGCCTCTTGGTGTTATGACCGATCACAAGGCAAGACTGCAAAATGTCGGCGGCGAAGTTCTTTGCAAAGTCGTATAATAATAGATTCAAGATAAGCGGAGCAATTAAAATGTCCAGAGCAGGTAAATATCCAATTGAAATAAAAAACGGCGTTTCGGTTGAAATGTCAAATGGCGCTTTGAATGTAAAGGGGCCAAAGGGTCAGCTTTCTGTGCGCATGGACACTAAGAACGCCGGATTGGTCGAGATTAAAATTGAAGGCAGCCAAGTTTCCGTCAATCCCAAGGATGCGGATGACAAAGCATCGCGCGCAATGTGGGGAACAATGGCCCGCAATATAAAACAGGCGATCGAAGGCGTGACAGTCGGATTCCTGCGCGAGATGGGCATGAAAGGCGTCGGCTTTAAAGCCACGGTCAAGGGTCGTGATCTGGTCTTGGTCGCCGGATTTTCGCATGACGTAATATTGCCGATACCAGAAGGACTGACTGTTGAGATCGGTGCGGCGCCCACGGAATTTACAATTAAGGGGATTGATAAAAACCTGGTCGGACAATTCGCGGATATGGTTCGCAAAGTCCGCAAGCCAGAACCCTATAAGGGCAAGGGAATATTCTATAAGAATGAAAAGATCCGTCGCAAGGAAGGTAAGAAGAAGTAAAAATGCTGAACGAAATATGGGTCGGTTTGTCCGACGATGACAAGTTGTTGGCGATTGGTTTGGCAGTGGGGCTTGGATATGTATTCGCCAGGGAATTGGGGCATTATATCCAAGATTACAAGTTTAGGGATACGAAAGACAAAACAAAGTAAAAATGCCGCCCGCTGTTACGGACGACGATAAAGGAAAAAAAATGTTAAAGCATCTGACCAGCACCGAACGCCGGAAATTGAGTGTTCGTGGCGCTTTGAAAAGGAAAAATCCGGAAAAGACGCGCATAAGCGTATATCGTTCCAATACCCATATAGAGGTTCAGGCGATTGACGGCGTCAATGGACGCGTCGTCTGCGCGGCGTCAAGCAAGGAAAAAGGTTTTTCCGGCAAGGGGTATAACGTTGCTGGCGCGGAATTGGTTGGCAAAAATTTTGCGGAACGCGCGAAAAAAGTAAAGCTGGGGGCTGTTTATTTTGATCGCGGGGGATACAAATATCACGGTCGCGTAAAGGCATTGGCAGATGCGATAAGAACGGGTGGGGTTGAATTTTAAGTTTGCTAAGGGCTGAGAGCTGAAAGCTATGAGCCGTTAGGAATAAAACAAATTAAATTTAGATTGCAAGCGTAAGCGAGCACAAAAGCTCTTAGCATTTAGCTTTTAGCTTTTAGCAAATCGGAGTGAAATATGGCAAGGATAAATGATAAAAATATACCTGCGGCGGATATGGGAATTGTGGACAAGCTGGTTTCCATAAACCGCGTGTCCAAGACGGTGAAAGGCGGACGCAACATGTCTTTCTCTGCGCTGGTAGTTGTCGGAGACAAGGCGGGCCGCGTCGGATTCGGCAAGGGGAAAGCTTTGGAAGTGCAAAGCGCTGTGCAAAAGGCCACCAAACAGGCAAAGGCGCACATGGTTCGCGTTCCCTTGAAAGAAGGCCGCACAATCCATCATGATATCGAATCCAAATTCGGGGCCGGAAAATTGGTCATCCGCAGCGCGACGCCCGGGACCGGAATCATCGCGGGCGGTGCTTTGCGCGCCGTGTTCGAATGTCTGGGCATCCAGGACATTGTGGCCAAGTCCCAGGGAAGAAACAACCCGCATAACATGATTCGCGCGGCATTCAAGGCCTTTGAACGCATGAATTCGCCGAAAACCGTGGCGGCGCGCCGCGGCAAGCCGATTGCGGAAATAATCGCGAACAGGGATGGAAAGCAAGCGGTTGTTGCAGAAGAAAAAGCAGAATAAGGAATAAACAAGATGAAACTGAACGCATTGAAAGATAATCTTGGCGCGACGCACAATACAAAGCGTGTGGGGCGCGGCATGGGATCCGGCAAAGGCAAAACCGCAGGCCGCGGACACAAGGGCGCGAAAGCGCGTTCCGGCACCAAAAAGCAGGCGACCTTTGAAGGTGGACAGACGCCGATATTCCGCCGTCTGCCAAAGGTCGGATTCACTAACACATTTGCAAAAAAGTATGCCGTGCTGAATCTTGGCGATATTCAAAAATTTGTCGAAGCCGGCCGCATTGATGCAAAAAACCCGATCGGAATTGATTCTTTGTTTGCGGCGAAAATTTTAAACCGCAAGTTTGACGGATTGAAAGTTCTGGCCAAGGGCGAAATCAAAACGGCCGTCCAGATCGTCGCCGCCAAGTGGTCAAAGAATGTGGAAGCTGCCGTTGAAAAAGCAGGCGGAACAATTAAGAAATAATTTTTGAATTATGGTTTCTGACTGCTGATTTGGTTCAGCGAATTAAAAAATCGGAAATCGTAAACCGGAAATCAGAAATCAAAATGAAAAAATTCGGCGAACTCTTTACCAAAATGTCTGACCTGCAAAAGCGGATATTATTCACGTTGCTGGCGCTGGTCGTTTATCGCATAGGGTCGTTTATTCCATTGCCCGGCGTCAATGCGTCCGCGGTTATGCACTTGTTTCAAGGCGATCATGGTATGATGGGAATGTTTGACGCGTTTTCCGGCGGTTCTCTGTCGCGCATGTCCGTCTTGGCGCTGAATATATTTCCGTATATCTCTGCATCGATTGTTATTCAGCTTTTGACGGCGACGTCCAAGGGATTGAACGAACTACGCAAGGAAGGCGAATCCGGACGCGTTAAAATCAATCAATACACCCGCTATCTGGCGGTGGTGTTGTGCGTTGTCCAGGGATACGCCGTGGCAAAGGGGCTGGAATCAATGGCGCCGGTGAACGGCCAATTCGCGGTTGCAAATCCCGGCATATTCTTTCAGATTTCAACGGTAATCGCGCTGGTTGGCGGAACCACGTTCGTAATGTGGCTGGCGGAACAGATTACCGCGCGTGGCATAGGCCAGGGCGCGTCGCTGTTGATTATGGCCGGAATTATAGCCGAAGTACCGAATGGAATCGCAAATTTGTTCTCTCTCGGCAGCGTGGGCCAGGTATCTCCGGCGATGATCGCGCTTATTATTGGTTTCATTGTGGGAATAATCGCATTAATTGCGTTTATGGAACAAGCCCAGCGCCGCATTCAGATACTCTATCCGCGCCAGGCCATGGCTGGCGGTGCGCCTTCGACACAGAGCAGCTATCTGCCGATAAAGGTTAACATGTCGGGCGTTATGGGACCGGTGTTCGCTTCAAGCATAATGATGCTGCCTGCGTTCATTTTGCGCTTTCTGCCGACGGACGCCCTGTGGGCCCAGCGGATGATGGCGTTTTTTACATACGGAACCTGGTCATACATGGCGATGTTCACAATACTCATCGCGTTCTTTGCATATTTTCAGACAGCCGTTGTATTTAATTCCGAAGAAACGTCGAACAATTTGAAAAATGCCGGCGGATATATCCCGGGCGTTCGTCCAGGCGAACAAACCATGAAATTCTTGGACGATATCGTTTCGCGCACTACCGCGATCGGCGTTCTTTATCTGATCGTGGTGTGCGTTGTGCCGATAGTTTTGAATACACACTTTGGCATGCCGATCGCTGTTGGCGGAACGTCGGTTCTTATCGTCGCGGGCGTTGTGCTTGATACGATGAATCAGATACAATCGCATCTCGTTGCAAAGCAATATGCGTCGGTATTAAAAAAGGCTAATAAAAAAAGCAGATTCAGGGTTTAAAGGAAAAAAAGCATATAAATATAGAAATTGACTTTTGCTGGGATTATTATAAAATGGTGCAGCAAAAAGTTAAAGGCATAGGATAAAAAAGGAAAAAGAATGGCTAGAATTGCAGGTGTAAACATTCCAACTGAAAAGCGCGTTGAAATCGCGCTGCAATACATATACGGCATTGGCCCCGCGCGGGCAAAGCAGATATGCAAAGCCTTGAAGTTCAAGGATTCTTTGCGAACCCGTGATCTGTCCGACCAGGATATTATCAATATTTCCAACTATATCGAAGAAAACTTTAAGGTGGAAGGCGATGTCCGCCGCGATGTTCAGATGAACATCAAGCGTTTGCAAGATCTGAAATCTTATCGCGGTCTGCGCCATCGCAACCGTCTGCCCGTCCGCGGTCAGCGGACGCAAACAAACGCCCGCACCCGCAAGGGAAAACGCGTGGTCGTGGCCGGATCGGCATCAAAGGGAAAATAAACATCATAAGGGTGTAAAGCGCAATGTGCAGGGCGCAAGATAAAATAGAGATCTTGTTGTTTTGCGCTTCACGCATTATACCTTATGCTTTACGAGGAAAATAAAAATGGCTGTAAAATCCGCAAAAAAGAAAACAACGAAAAAAGTGTCCCACGGGACTGCGCATATACTTGCGACCATGAACAATACCCGCATCACAATCACGGATGCGTCCGGTGCGGTTTTGTGCTGGGCCACCGCGGGCGCAAACAATTTCAAGGGCGCGAAAAAATCCACGCCATACGCGGCGACGATCGTAGCCGACAACGTTGCGAAAAAGGCTGCGGAATTTGGCATGAAAACGGTTGACGTGCTTATGCGCGGAATCGGCCAAGGCCGGGAATCCGCCGTTCGCGGGTTGTCCAACGGGGGGCTGATCGTGCAGAGCATCACCGATACGACCCGCATTCCGCACAATGGCTGCCGCCCGAAAAAGGTCCGCAGAGTGTAAAACTCGAACAAATAAAAAATCCGCCATCCGGCGGTTTTTTTATAGTCCCCATTTAGCGGGTCATTTGTGGTCAATTCGGGTCAAACGGGTATAAATCGGGGGTGTTTTGGGACATTCCAAGTATATGTTATTTTGGTATCTTGTGGCGGGGAAAGCCGTATCGGGTCAAAATAAATCTACATATTCACTACACAGGATTGCTACATATACGCTACATAGGATTTTGCTAATTCCAAAAAACAACCCGCAAGGCCTTTGTGCCTGCGGGTTGCGATTTTTGATGTGAACTATTTTTATTTTGTAATTTTTTGACGAACGTCCTTGACTTTTTATAACTTTATGGCTAGAATCTCTTGCCTTTCGGTGAAAATAATAAACTAAGCCCACAGGAGCCTTTTATGATTGAAAAAAACTGGATGTCTTTGATTAAGCCTAAAAAGCTGCATATCAAATCGAATGAAACAAATCCCAATATTGCAACGCTTGTTGCAGAGCCGCTGGAAAAAGGTTTCGGCCTGACGCTGGGCACTGCTTTGCGTCGCGTTCTGCTGTCTTCTTTGCAGGGTTGCGCGCCAACGCATATCAAAATCGATGGGGTTCAGCACGAATTTTCAAATATTCCCGGCGTCCGCGAAGATGTTACCGATATTATCCTGAATCTAAAAGGTGTCTATTTCAAGACCGATACCGAAGGCCAGCATAAAGCATATTTGAAAATCAAGGGCCCCGCTGTTGTTACGGCCGGAATGATTGAATCCGGCGCAAATGTGTCCGTGATGAATAAAGACGCGGAAATCTGCACGTTGGACAAGGGGGCAGTGCTGAATATGGAAATCACGCTGAATACCGGCCGCGGATATGTCCCGGCGTCTGTCAATCGCGGCGAACATACCGCGCTTGGCGTGATTCCGGTTGATTCCATCTATTCCCCGATTTTGAACGTGGCCAGCAATGTTACGGAAACCCGCGTCGGACAAAGCATGGACTATGACAAATTGGAACTGATTGTGAAAACCAACGGCAGCGTTCTGCCCGAAGACGCGATCGCATTGGCGTCGCGGATTCTAACTGACCAGCTGATCGTCTTTATCAATTTTGAAGATCCGGCGCAACTGAATGTCCCCGTGGAAGATGAAAAGAAGAAAGAACAATTGCCGTTTGATCCAAAGCTGTTAAAGCATGTGGATGAACTGGAACTGTCCGTCCGCGCAAACAATTGTCTGAAAAATGACAAGATCAACTGGCTGGGCGAATTGGTGCAAAAGACCGAAAACGACATGCTGAAAACGCCGAATTTCGGTCGGAAATCTTTGAACGAGATAAAGGCGCAATTGGAAGCGATGGGGCTATCCCTTGGTATGGAGGTTCCGGGCTGGCCACCGGAAAACATTGCAGAGCTTTCGAAAAAATACGAAGATCCGTATAAATAATTTTCGCTTGTCGGCCCGCATTGCCGGCGTTGCCCGACCCTCTCGTGTATGTTCAATACACGTCGGGTCGGCCACCACCAACAAGCCGGGGACCAACAATCAAAAATTATTAAGTTTGCAGTTCTGAAAATCCAGGCTGCAAAAATGTATAATCCTGCTATGCATGCAGGCAACAACATATAAAGGAATGCAAAATGAGACATCAGAGAGCAATAAAAAAATTCAACCGCGATCACAGCGCGCGCAAGGCGTTGCTGTTGAACCTGTCAAAATCTTTGATAGAACGCGAACAGATTAAAACAACGCTGCCAAAGGCCAAGACTTTGCGTTCCGTTGTTGAAAAGCTGATTACCCGCGCCAAGACCGACAGCGTTGCAAACCGCCGCCTGGCTGCCGCGGAACTGGGCAATGACGCCGCGTCCGTAAAAAAACTGTTTACCATCCTGGGGCCGCGATATGCAAAGCGTCCGGGCGGATACACCCGTGTTTTAAAGGCCGGGTTTCGATATGGCGATGCGGCGGCAATGGCGATAATCGAGCTGGTTGACCGCGATATCAAGGCCAAAGGCACAGGGCAAAAGGCAGAAGAAAAAGAATCTGCAAAAAAATCTGACGCGAAAGAGCCAAAGGCAGCAAAGGCGCCGGCGACCAGGGTTGTGAAAGATGCGGGGCCTGTGGCAAAGGCAAGCGGCGGAACCAAATCCGTGGCTGTCAAGCGCCGCGCGACGGGTAAATAAAAAACCGGGCATTTGCCCGGTTTTTTTAGCTGCGGACTTTGTGCATTATGGCCAAATACTGCGGAACTATGCCGCCGGATAGTTCAATTGTTTCAAAAGAAAGCCAGGGCAGGGCATTCTGCAATTCGCGGGCCGCGTTTTCCGCGCGGGGTTTATTTCCATAAGCATATTGGACGACCATTGTTCCCCCGCTGTTCATGTGTTCCGATAAATTGTATACAATTTCGGCCTTTTCATTGTCGTCATGCAGATATCCGAAAATATTAGACAGATGAATTATATCGTATTTGCAATCGATCTTTTTGTATAAATCGCTTATGTCTGTTTGTAAAAATTTAATTGCGCCCGGGGTTGTTTTCCGCATTTTTAAAAAGTCGGATTTTATTGGCACATTCGGTTCGTTAAATAAATCGTTCTGTATGAATTTCTTGTCCTTCATCGTGTCGAAAAACAGCTTTGCATCGTCGTCAAGATTTGCGCGGATATCTTGGAAATTTTTATTGAGGGGAACGGAAAGTCTTTTGAAAGCTTGGTTTATAAATCGAGCATATTTCCAATGCGGCATGGACTTTATCGCCGCAATATGCAGCTTCATTATGTATTCCGCGCAATACGATATGTCAAACGATGTGACGGCTTTGGCGCCCATCATATACGCGTAAATCGCATGCATTCCGCTGGCGCACACGGTCAGCACGGATTTATCTTTTGGATTTATCGCCTGATATGTGCCGAATACGTCTTCATTCGTCGTGATGAATGCCGGCGAATATTTGCTGTAAACCCTGCCGGAATATCTTGGCGTATAGTTTTGTTCTATTTCCTGAATAAGATTTTCTTTCTCGTTTGCCATGTTATAGATCCGATGCGGATAAAATTACACGCACGCCTGCACTGTCCCAGTTTTTTTGCATGTCGGGCAGATTCATGATGTTTGACTCTTTCAAATATAAGACAGGGGTCGCATCGTTTGCGACCGCAAATTCCAACAACGCTTTGATCGGGGAAGATTTTTGTTTGCCTTCCGCAAACCAAATATCATCGTCTGCAATCCAAAAGTCCGGAGAGTCATGGATCGCGATTGCAAATTTTCCGGATTCTTTTTCCGCAATTATGATTTCTTCGCGCAGTTCTGTTTTAAAGCCGCGCGCGATTAATTCATTTTCGATTTCCGCATTCTCGGAACGCGGTTGTGCCGCCGGGTCCCCGGCGCGGCTCTGGGATGACGCGCCCTTATTATCGCCGAAAGATATTTCTTTGAATACGGGTGCGGATGATTCCGGGGCGTCGTCGAAATCAAAGTCTGTTGGTATTGGAAAGCTTGCCTCTGCATCGTCTTTTATGCTTTGCGACAAGTTTGGAATAGCGTGTTCATGGCCGGCTTCTTTGGCCGGCACTATGTATGGCGTGGCCGGTTCCGCGGATGGCGCCGGTTTTTCCGGCGCGGGGGCATCATCTATGACAGCCAGTTCGTAATCGGAATGTTTTTTTGCATCTCCGTGGGCGATGCGCATATAAGGTCCAATCATTTCGCGCGGCAGTCCGGGCGGTATTTTCACTTCTGGTTCCGAATTTTCATTCGTCAGATCCGCGTCTTGTTTTTGGACAGGCGTTTTTTCTGTGCAAAAAGGCAAAGGGATGGGCGTTTTGTTGTTTTTTAAAATCTGCGCAATCGTTGCAAAATAAATTGGCAATGTCGCCAAAATCAAAACGCCAAAGGCCAACCCGGGCAATCCGTGCAGATGAACGTCCTGTAATTTTTCCCAATGCCCGGGCGAAAGCATGTTGAATTTGAACATAAAGCGAAACAGGAAATATAAAACCGCAAAATAGAACGCCGTCCAAATGATGGCTGCTTTTTTAGATATGATAAAGCGATATAGTTTACCCAAAGTAAAGCTCGCTGGTTTTGCAAAGTTTTTCGGCACCGCGCAATTTTGTTGCCGGTTCAAATTCTTTTTATACTTTTGATTTAAATTCTCTATAATTATAAGCCATATATATTATTTGTCAAGTATATTCTAGTGGGGGGGGACGTAAATATCTGCGGCGCGGAAAAGAAAAATACGGGAAAGAAAATTAGTGCCAGCCAATACTGATCGTCGTTAATATCACTTGTTACCATCACTTTTTGTTTTTATTGCGGGTAAAAATGTGATATAATTACCATAAACTTGAACCTAATAAAGGATGGGAGACATGCGTAATAAAATAGCTTGTATGGTGCTTGCTTTGGGCTTTTCTGTGCAGGTTGGATTGATTTCAAATTATGGCGCGTTTGCAGCGGCGGATGACGTAACCGCGGCCAGACTTGCCGCCGCCCGACAGGCATATGATGCCGCGGGCCAGAGCGGGCGTGTCGGCGCTATTGGCGCAAATCCAACTGCGCGCATGGTTGGAATGCCATCTATGCCGGGATTGGCCGGCAGCGGCATAGGCGCCACCCAGACCGCGAATCTGCCATCCGGGCCGGTCTTAACAGCAGTGGCGGGTAAAAATAGCGGCGGGGATTATACAAGATGTCCCGATGGAACATTTATTCCAGTCAGCGAAGAATGCAAATGCCGGGACGGCACGCCGATGCCGGCGGATGGCAAATGCGATAATGGCCGCGGCCCAGGCGCATGTCCGGATGGTTCGGACCCCGCTTCCGAATATGGGATTGATTCTTGCATGGATGATTTGCTTAGCTGTGTGAACAGCGGCGTATTGCCGAACAATATTAACGATTTATATAATTCCGATATGCGGAATGCAATAATGAACGGTATGAATCTTTGCGCCCCCCAGGTGGACGCGTGCATCGCGAATGCCAAGAAAAACTGCAAGTCTATTTATCATGCCGCAAGCGACGTCTGGATTGACTTTAATTCCCGCGTGATTCAGCCGAACTATTATTCTTTTGTTTTAAGAAAGACGGGACTTACCCCGAATCAGGCCGAAAACACATGCTGGCTGTTGGACAAGAATACTTATGGTACGTCATTTTCCGCAGTTGATAATGGCGGCAGCGTCACAAATGAATACAATAATTCCGTAACCGCGTATAACGGCCTGGGCGATACCAAGGATATGCCCCAGGGTGCCCAGGTCAATGTTGGAAATCCTGGCGTTGATGGTTCGCGTGGGCACTATGCCCGCTGGGATGCGACAACCGGCGAATGCCTTGTCCGCGTCGCGGCGTATAATGGCAATAACATGATTACGAACAAGTGGTTGTTCGGGGCCCTTGGCGATGATAAAGCCGCGGAAGCATGGAAACCGGCAGGTTCATCATTTGCTTGCGGGAAATCGCTGTTTGAATTCAGCCTGTTGAACAATACCAGCACGGCGGCTGTGGTCGGCATCGGCGGCGGAACGTTGGTTGGCGCCGGCGTCGGCGCATTGGCGGGACACGGCAACCGGATGAAAATTAATTGCGCGGACGAGGGCGATAGAAAAGACCTATTGTTCGAAATTCAAAGCAAAGGCCAGGCGGGTGCAATTTCCCAGTGGCTGCCCAGCAAGAGCCTAAGCCAGACTACAACAAACAAGGAATTTACCGAAGCTCTTTGCAAAGAGGTTGTTGGATTGCAGGATTTTGTATCAAAGGCTGAAAATGATCCGTGTTATAAAATGACGAATACTTCTACGAAGAAAGTTGCTATACCATCAGGGTCAAATGTAACGTCAAATGTGGAAGGAACTATGACGGTAACGGTTGATGGCCAGTCTTATACACTAAACACATCAGAGATTAATGTTACTGAAAGTAATGTTACATCTGATGATTTCAATATAGTGGTATCTGCTGATGGATCCACCAGTTGCGCGGTAAGGTTTCAGAATCTTTTCAATGAAACGAACGGTTTGCACGGAAAATGCGGAATAGTCACGCCATGCGTAGGGATAAAGGATTTCAGCGGCCAGATCAAGGCTGTAAAAGATGCTGTTGATTTGATTGATTTGCTTGAGATTGAAGAAAATAATCGTCTGACAACGACGCTTGTCGGCGCCGGTATCGGCGCTGGTGTCGGCGGGTTGGTAACCGGCATCACGTATTTTGTGGAAAGGAACCAGATTTCATGCCGCATAGGCGATGGATTGGATCGCGTCATGTATAACAAGACCGGCAAGATCGACAGTCTGAAAGACTTTTATGTGAAATGGAATCTGAAGCTGCCTGATACGATCATGCCGACGGCCCAGGTTGTGGATTGTGCGTCATGGCGGAACGCCTGTGCGACAATCAACGACATTGTCCAGTGCACGGATGCCCAGATTAATTTCAAGCCGCGCGATGCGAGGACAGTCCGGTTGATTGACGGCGCCTGCACGACATCGGGCAGCGTATGTGTGGAAAATTGGCCGGTTGCGGTTTCCAACGGCGCGTGCAATTAAAAAAATCGGGCATTTGCCCGATTTTTTATTAAATTTAAAATTATTTTGATTTGCCGGCAAAGTCGGCGCATTATCACAACTTTCTTATTTCGCAACCACAACCATTGCCGGACGCAGCACCGTATCCCCGAACATGTATCCGGGTTGTAATTCCTCTAACACCGTATTCGGGGCGGTCGGCGCCCCCGCGGCCAAACGGTCGGCATCCGGGTTTGCGGAAAAATCAGATTCACGGACGGATACTACATTATGGAACTGCGGATTCATTGTCCGTCCGATTGATTCAATTCTGGTTATCCCGATTTTTACCAGCGCGGAATCCGTTGCGCGGACGAGAAGCAAAAGTCCCTGGTTTTCCGGATCATGGGACAACGCCGCCGCGGTCGCGTCAACGATCGGCAGAAATTTTTCCGCGACCGAAACCGCGCGCGCGCGCGCCATGTTTTCCGCGTCAATTGTCGCGCGTCTGCGCATGTTTTCTATTTCCGCCGCCGCGCGCATGTATTTGTCCGTAATATCCGCCAAATCGCCGCGCAGATTTTCCAATTCTTGCGCTTTGTCCGCGCATGACGCGTCAGCCGTGGGTTCCGGCATCAGTTCTTCATTTGCGCTTTCGGATTCTTGCAATATTTTTTCTTGTTCCATTATTTCTTCCATGTTTTGTGCAGTTTACACTATTTTACTGCATTTATTATAGGTAAGAAATCTTCGGGCTTCAAGGATGCGCCCCCGACCAAAACACCGCCTACATTCGGAATGCCCATAATTTCTGCGGCGTTGCCGCCTTTGACCGATGCCCCGTAAAGTATTTTTGCATCATTTATGCCCAAAGATTCCATAACTTTTGCGATGAATCCGTGTGCACCGGCAATTTCTTCATGGGTCGGCGTGATTCCCGCGCCAATGGCCCATCGTGGTTCATAAGCGACGATAACGTCGTGTGATGCAAGCAGTGAGTCATTAGACATGAAAATTTCCCGCAGTTGTGTTTCTATGATTTCATTCGTTTGACCCGTATTCTTTTCTTCCATGGTTTCACCGACGCATATAATCGGAATCAGGCCGTTTTTCACGGCGGCGGCGGCCTTTCTTGAAATTATTTCATTGGTTTCGCCGTGATATCCGCGGCGTTCGCTGTGTCCGACGATTACATATTTCGCGCCGGTTTCCGCGATCATTCCGGCGGATACTTCGCCCGTGTATGCGCCCGCGTCAAATTCGCTGCAGTCTTGCGCCCCAAAGGCGACGCCCGCGACGCTTGCCGCGCCGAGATACGGGCAAGGGGGACAGATGATTACAGTGACATTTGACGTATCCGCGCCCTTCAAAGCTTCTATCATTCTGGTCAGCATTTCTACCGATCCGTTCATCTTCCAATTTCCTGCGATTATTTTCTTCATTTTTCTCTCCTGTAGGGTTTTGTTTATTGAAAGATAAGAATGTACCATTTTCTTCTTGCAGTCGCAAGTAAAACTTTGGTAAATTAAAGGGTGTTGAGTAATAAAAAATTGCGACGCAGTTTTTTCGTTGCCGATTATTATTAAGGAAATCGTTATGCTTAAATATCTTCGTGACGCGTCCAACCGGCCGGTTGCAAAATTTTTGATGGGAATTCTTATCTTTTCGTTTGTCGGGTGGGGTGCCGCCAATTGGATACTTGGGGAAACGCAAACCGACGATGCGGTATTGCGCATTGGCAGCGCGCCGCTGAAATTGGCCCAGTTTGAACAAGAACGCAGCCGCCAGCTTTCGGCCATGACGCGCGAACAGCAAAAGCAGATTTATACCGATCACGCGATGCAGGTGTATTTCAGCCAGCAGATATTGTCCAAATTATCTTCGCAGATCATGGTGGGGCTGCGGGCGAACGCTTTGGGGTTAAGCGTCACAAATTCTTTCGTCGCGGGCGCAATCAGGGCGGAACCCGCATTCCAATCCGGCGGGCGTTTTGATTCCGCGAAATTTGACGCCATGCTTTACAACAGCGGGCTGTCCGAATCGGCGTTCGCGGACTGGATGCGCGCGAACGAGCTGCGCGATATGCTGATAACCGCCGTATCCGCTTTGCCGAACGTCCCGGACTTTGCGGTAACCGCGGCATATAACGCGCGGTATTCTACGCGGAAAATTGAATTCGCGACCGTTCGGTTTGATGACTTTAAAGTGGCGCTGACGCCGAATTCGTCGCAAATCGCGGAAACATACGCGAAAAACCAGAAAACAATTCCGGAATTCCGCAGTATTTCGTATGTCCTGGTGCCTGCGAAAATGAGCGAGCCGGATGATTATGACCGCGCGTACGCGTCTGCGCAAAAATTAGAAGACGCGATTATCGGCGGCGAATCAATGTCGAATGCGGCGGCCAAATTCAAGGCAAAATTTATGAAATTGCCGAATATTGATGCCGAAAGGACAGTGCGCGGCGGGGCGGCGGTGACAGATCCTATTCTTAACGATTCGATAATATCATTGGCGTTTTCCTTGGATGAAGGCATGGAAAGCGAGATAATCGAAACAAAGTCAGGATTTGCCATATTTCGCGTTGAAAAGATAGAATACGCGCATATTGCGGAAATGGAATCGATGGAAAAAGAACTGGCGGAAATGTGGAAGCGCGATGAACAGAAAAAAAGCGCGTATCTGAAAGCGAACGAAGTTCTGGCGGCGGCAAACGCAAAAGGCAAATCAATCGGGTCCGGCGTTACCGTTACCCGCGCGAGCGGCGCGCCGATAGAGGTGTTAAGCGCCGCGTTCGCGAACGAGCCTGGGACAAAAACGATTGTTCCTGGTCGGGACGCATTTTACGTGTTATGGGTCAAGGAATCCATAACGCCAAAGATGGACGCCGGTAAAAAATCGGCGTTGCAAAAGGAAGCAGCGAACATGCTGGCGCGCACTGTGACGGATGACTATTCCGCATTCTTGTCCAGAAAATATCCCGTTAAGATAAATAACAGGCTGTTTAAAAGATTATTCGGAGAAAAATAATTTCTCGGTTTGTGAAGTTGCGCCATGTATGAATTCGACCGGATTTTCCCGCCCCGCAATAGGGCGGAAAAGCGGTGGCATCCGTCTGGTCCGGTCGAAATAAATTCCTTTGATCGAGATACATTAATATGATTTTTCACTTGCACTAAATTTTCGTTTTATAGTAGGATTGAGAGTGTTGGAGAATTGTAGGAGAAAGTCTTGAGATTTTTATCAAAAAAACTTGCATTTTGCTTTGCGCTCTTTGCTTTTTGCACGGGCGCTCCTTTGTATGCTGCGACTGAATTTCAAACTGCGGCCCAGCTTTTGTCCGCGGCGCGCGCCGGCAATGCCCAGACGGTTCAGGCGCTTGTAAATGCCGGCGCGAATGTGAACTATGTCGATAACACCGGGCTTTCGATTGTTTGCACGGCGCTGATGAACAATGATATAAAGGCCGCGCAGATATTGCAGGTATACGGCGCGGACGCGTCAAAATGCGACCAGCAGATAAAAAGATATAACCAGCGATTGCCCAAAGAAGAATCGGGCGGATTATTCTCTGGCTTGTCAACCGCGCAGAATATGACATTGGCCGCCGCAGGGGCGGCCGTTGTCGTTGGGGGGGTATGGCTTTTGGTGGACCTGCTGGGCGGACCGGGTAATAATAACGGCGGCGGACCCAACAACGACGGAACCGGTCGCGGCAAAGGGGGCGGGGGCAACAGTGGCGGAACCGGCGGAACGGTGACAGAGACAGCCGCTTTACCAAAAGGTCCCGCGGAACTTGCGCCGCTTTACAACTATAAAAGCGCGCTGGACCAATTCAGTCCGAAAAATCCGGCGGGCAGCACGACCGTCCGCGACTGGGACTTTGCATATATGTCCGCCAGCAACAAACAGAACTATCTTTTGATGATGCACGGATACAGCCCGCTGGCCCGCGGATACGCCGGGCAAAAAACATTGCGTCTGGCTGACAGAACGCCTTTGGTTTATGATCTGACGAATTCCGCGACAGGCGATACGGCAGGCGGCGGGCGGCCGGTTTTAACCGCGCTGATCACCGCAAACGGGGTGAATGCATCCGGATCCGCCACGGACGGCTGGATAACATGGGCCGGATGCGCGGCGGGGACGGAAGATGCCTGCACCGCGGCAGAAACCGGCAGCGGCACTGTGTCGCGCAAGTTTTTCAACAATAAGTTCACGGCCGCCGGAAACGATTCCACCGTGTCCGAAGACATCGGATTTGACCTAAGCGGCAGCGGAACCGTTTTTAATCCCTATGCGTCAAGCGATGATTCCGCGCTGGCCAAGATAATCGCTGGATGGGAAAACGGACAGGCGCCGGATGTCGGCGACTATTATGGATTCATGCCGAACGGACAGCTGGCGGTTTACCGCACTGGCGGCGGCCGGGGATTCGTCAGCGTCACGCCCGGCGCGCCTGTCGGGACCATGATCGATGTTAATAACAATGACAATTGGGATACCGGCGATACCATCACAGTCGGCGGAAACACTTATACAATAACAGTGAACGGCAGCGTGTTTTCCGTCGCGGGACTTTATAATTTCAGCGGATACATCGGCGCGGACGGATTGCTGTATGTCAATTCGACCGGCGGCGGCATAGACAGCGCCTATGCGATAGATTCGTCCGGAAATGTGACGTTGAACAAGCAGCTGCAGAATATCGATTATATGAACTATCGGGCGATGCTGAATGCGTCGTCGTCATTGAATAGCGTCGGGAATCCGGTGGCCAGCATTGCGAACGCGGCCATGCCTGTGTCGTTGCTGTCCAATGATTCCGAGACAATAACCGATATGGCTGCAATGATTGCCGGCCAGACGACAACGGACGCGCGCACTATATTCACGGATACTGTAAATAAGTATTATGATAATCCGATTGTGGATTCGTATTTTCCGGGAACGGACGCCGGCCTGTTGTTCGGGGGCGCCATGGGGGCGGCGAATGCGCCTATGCTGATTTTCGGAACAGGCGGATATACTTTGAATATCGTGAACGGCCATATTGACGGCCAGATTCAAGAGGCAAGTTTTGAAAATTTCGCGCCAGCGCTTTACGAGAACCTAAATCATAAATTCATGTCTGTCGTCGCGGTGCAGTATTCCAACGGGTCGGGAACCACGAACGTGGACACTGTTTCCGGATATGATTCGGCAAGCGGCATGGGCAAGATCGGATTGGCAACATGGACCGATGGGACGGATGTTTTCGCATCGCGCGCGTGCGGTATGGCCGGCAGGGCGAACGGCACGACGGATCCATGGTGCTTTGCGGCGGCTGGCGCGAATTCAGACCAGGCTGTCGCCGCCATGGCGGGCGCGTTCGGCGCGGCAAAGGGCGCGTTTTCATACATGTCCAATGAAATGATTTTCAGGCTGCTGGCGCTGACGGCGGACGGATATATGCTGGGGACGGATGCCGCCGGCAATACGTTTTCAGAGGCTGCTTTGATTGAATATTTAAGCGGCATTTACACATTGCCCGGACAGTATCAGTATCGCGTGGCTTCCGGAGAAAGTTATCTTAGCGTATTTGCAGAGATTTACGGATACGGCCTTGTCAATCTGGAACGCGCGACGCGCGCCGGGACAAAATTGCATTTTTTCACATCCGATGATCGCATTGTATCCAGCAGCGGCAAAGCATATTGGCGCCAGGCAACCGTAAATTCAAGTACTGTGGCGAAAACCGCGGTGTCTCTGGGCAGCGCGTTCGGCGCGCAAGGCGCTTTGCTAATGACGCCCGTGTTTGACTTTGTGGAATCCGTGGACAGAACCGCGTCGATGCCGCGGATCTTTGAAAACACGATTTCATTGGCCAATAACAGACGGGCGCTGTCTGCGAATTTGCTTGCGGATTTCAAGATTGATGACGGCAAGGATTTGCCGATCGCCAATAACAAATCGCCAATCGCCATGTCCGTATCGTTTCGCGATTCGACTGCGGACGACGGGTATGGCAACCTGGATGAACTGTCGCTGGGGTATTCCGCCGGCGCGTGGTCGTTCGGCGCAAAGTACGAACGCAACATGGGCGGCGCGAACATAATGCGGGGCGATGCCGCAAATCCGGTGCTTTCTCTTGCGTCCAACGCGGTTTCAACGGATGTCAAGTATGGGACCGGCGCATGGTCGGTTGCGTTTCGCGGCTGGACCGGCGCAATAACTGAAGAAGGGCTCATGGAAAATGATCCCGCGCTAAGCGGCAGATATACCCCTATGCGGCTGGGCAGCGTTTCCGGCGGCGAATTCGGGGTCGTATTTGATCGCGGCGTATTTTCTGTGGCCAGCATTATTGGATTTATGGATGAATCGGAAACGATGCTGGGTTCATATTCCGATGGATTGCTGGCGTTTGGCGCGGGCGAGACCGCATATATCGACAGTGTTCTGACAATCCGCGCAAGCGAAAAATTACAGCTTAATGCCAGATATACCGCGGCGCAAACAAAGACGAATGCAACAGGCGAATTTATTTTGGGAATGTCGGACTTGCGGTCGGACGCAATGTCTGTCGGCGTGGAATTTGGCGGCTGGTCGTTCAATGTATCGCGGCCTTTGGCGGTGACGCGCGGGCATTTGCAGTATGCAAGCGCCGATTATGATTTGGTGGAATCTGACACGGGTTTTGACTTGGTGGCAAATCCTTATGCCCGGAATCTTGATCTGGCTGCGCATGGACGCGAAACCAGATTTTCCGCCGCATACCGCGCAAAGTTTAACGATTGGACGTCCGGCGCGCTTGGGTTCATATATCGCAGCAATCCGAATCATACGGATGAATTCGGGGACGAAACGATTTTAATGTTTAAACTAAATCATAAGCTTGGAATATAAAAATCCGCGCGCCGCGCGGATTTTTTATGATCATGGTTCGGGCTTTGCTTCCTATCAACATAGTTGCTTTTATTCACTATGATTATTTTATGACTTGGGTCCATTTGTTTTTTGGCGCGATTCTGATGCTGATAGGCGGCGATTGGCTTGTGCGCGGAACCGTCGGAATATCCCGCCGGCTGGGGCTGTCCGAATTTATAATCGCCGTGGTAATCATAGGTATCGGGACATCCATGCCGGAACTTTTCGTGTCGATAATATCCGACAACCGCGATTTGGGAACACTGGTCGTCAGCAATAATGTGTCGTCCAACATCGTCGATATTTGGGGCGTCATAGGAATCGGCGCGTTTTTATCGCCCATAATTCTTAACGGCCGGCGGCATCCGACGGATTTTGTGTTTGTCTGGATTGCAACCATAATTCTGACCGCGATGTGCATGTTCCGTGTCATAGGCTGGATAGACGGCGTTATTCTTTATTCGATTTTCGCTGCGTATTTGTGGTACGCGATAAAAAACGCAAAGGAAAAGGAAGCAGGACCCGATGGCCAAGCCAGCCGGGATAGTGCGACGATTTCAAACCCCGGGCCCAAGATCAATGCCGCGAACAAAATTGACGTCGCTGCGGCCGTGCAAAAAATTCCCGGCACGGGGAATGCTTTCAATACCCGGCGACACTATGACTTTCTTTATGACAATGCTTTGTTTCGTTTTTTTCAGGATTCCACTGCGGGGCTTGCATCCCTGGTTCTTTTGGGTATCGGACTGATATATTCCGGGTCTGAAATTTTTATGGACGCGCTGCAGACCATAGCGAATGTTAATCATCTGGACCAGACGCTTGCGGGAATATTAATAGTGGGTCCCGGGACGTCCATGCCGGAACTGATTGTCACGATTATTGCGGCCGTCCGCCGCAGTCCGCAAATTGCAATTGGAAATATTCTGGGATCGAACCTGATGAACATAGCGTTGGTCATACCGACCGCGGCCATTTTCATGGATCTGCCGGTGACGCCGCACATATCGCGCCTTGACGTTTGGGCGATGGTCGCTGCGCTGGTGATGCTGACGCTGAATCTGTTCGTATGGAAAAAAATATCACGCTGGACCAGCGTGATATATATGGGTTTTCTTGCCCTTTACATGTGGGCCGCAGTTATGTGGTGATAATAACAATCTTAATTGTGCATGCATCTATTATATGGAATTGCAATCATTATCGGATGATACCTGGAATGTTATTTTTCTGCATGCTGCTTTTTCAGCGGCTGTCTTGGCGGAACACCCAGCATCCCCGTATTCGACATGGGAAAGATTGTTCGCTGGGACGCCTTTGTTTATCAAAACATTTTTCACTGATTCCGCGCGACATTCTGACAAGGCCAGGTTGCTTTTGAGACATTTATTGTTTTTAAACTTTGGGTCAATCTTGTCGTTATCGCTGTATCCCCCGATCAAAAAGCATAGATTTTTATTTTTGGTTATATGACCTTTCATTGTATCGGCCCAGTTGGTCAACAGGTTTTCTTTGCCTTTCATAACAGTGGTTCTTCCGCTGGCAAACAAAGCATCGCCAGGCATGGAAATTGTTTCTTCGGGTACCGGTGGCGGTGGAGGAGGCGGCGTAGCTTCGCAATTTTCTGTCTTCTCGCCGTTTTTGCATTCGCATTCGCCGGCGTCGTTTTTTTGTTTCGGATCAACGCAGTCATCTGTGGCTTCTTGCGGCACCGGTGTTGGTGTTGGAACTTCTGGTGTTGGTTCTGGATCCTCTGCAACTGGCGTTTCCGGTTCTTCTTCTGATGCATTTTCGCAGTTGTCGGAATCACTTCCATTAATACATACGCATGGTCCACCATCAGGATTGTCCTTATACGGATCTTCGCATGTGGCTTCGGGTGCCGCAGGTGGTAATTCTTTTTTTAATTCATTTGTTAACGCTTTGTCCGCTTTGAACCTGTCAATCGCGCGGCCGATTGCACCGGATGATATCGCCCCGGCGGCGACGCCAAGTCCCGCGCCCAAGAACGCGCTGGACGCGCCGGTTTGCGACCGCGTCAGGCGGGCCGCGTTTTCTTTGAATGTCGTTATATCGACGCCGAACCAATTTTCAGTGCACATAAAGTTTTGGCCTGCGAATAGTTTTTTCGTGGCAACAGGATGATCCCATCCCTGGGCATTCATTTCCACCGTAAATACGCAATCAAAGCTGGCAGAATCAAACATTCCGCCCCCGGCCGTGCAATCAGCGGACATCTTGTCGCGCAATGCGTAAAGCTGTTTTTCCCATGACGCGATATTTTTTTCCGTGTCCACGCGCAGGTTTCCAAATAATTCCATCGCGCGGGAAGCCAATCCGCTGTCCGCTGTCTGGCATTTTTGCACTAACGATTTGCAAACTTCATTCGACCTTGAATCGTTTTGTGCCAAAGATTTGCATGCTGCGACCGCGGCGTCTCCGCCGGCCTTGGAAAGGCATTTTCCAAATCCCATGCCGCCGCATTTTTCCAATATGCATTGGTTATAACATGTGCCGCAGTTCAAGATTTCGTTGAATCCGGCAAACATCGCGTTCGCATCGCGATCATCCTTGATTTGCGTGGAAAACAGCGTGAATTCGCGACCGGTGCATTTTATGTTTCGCCGGCATGATTCCATTTTGTCGCCAAATATTGTGTCCCCGTCGCCCGCGCATTTTTCAAAATCGTTCCCGCATTTGCCGATCATGCATGCGCGAAGCGCGCTGTCACATGCGTTCGCTGTCGCAGTGCCAAGTGTCGATGCTGCGGTTCTGCCTTGTTCGACGCGTTCCGCGGCGTCAAATGCCGCCCGTTGCGCGCGTATCTGTTCTGCCATCGTGGAATTTGTTTGCGCACCCCCAGTATTTGTGTCCGAAAAAATTGTCGCAAAGTCGGATGATTTGTTCGCAACCGGAATATCCGGCGTGATGATTGGTTCTGGTTCCGGGGGGACAGTTTCCGATTCCGAAATGGATTCAGTTTCCTCTATGACAACCGGCGCCTTCGGCGCTGTGCGTACTGCAGACTGGCGTAAGATGCTGGGCCGTGCGGGTGTTGCAGCGGTTGGACGCGCAATGACATCCGCGGCACTTGCGGCCGACATGCCGCAGATAGCAAACAACAGATAGCAGACAGCAAATATTTTGCATGGTTTGTTTTGATGAAAATTATTTTTTATTCTTAACATTTATTTCAATCTATCGCACGCCAGGTCAATATATTTGCATAACAGCGTGGCGTATTGCCGTTCATTACGCGCGATTACAACATCGTCGTCCGGTACGGGCATGTCTGTTATTCCTGTTGAGTATTTCGGCGACTGGCTTTTTCCACAGCCATTCGGCATCCATCCGCATGTCGTTGCGACGCATTGTTCTTTGGCGCTGCCGTCTGTGCACGCAGTGCGGAGTGTTTTCTTTTTGGATTCGCGCACAGTCGCATGCGCGGACGCAACCGATTCGATATTCGCGTCACGCGCGGCGATATAGCTATCGCGCGAAGATCTCATCGATTTGCTGAATTCTGTCGCAAATTCATCGCACTTTGTTTCGACGATGCCGGCGGAAAAGAATCTGTCAAAATCCGCGTCCAATTCGCAGTTTGCGAAATTTGCACCGCATCGTTTTTCATTCGTCATGGCGTTTTGCATTTCCGCTTCGCAGGCCGTGCGGGTTTTTGCCGCTTTCGGCTTTGCCGCCGCGTTGTATTCGTTATCGGATAGAACCGCGCGGCATGATTGTTCGACAAGCTTGTCGTAATTTTTTTCTATCTCGTCCGCCGTGCATCCGGATACTTTTTTCATACATTCCGCCGCCGCCCAGGCATAGCGTTTGCCCGCGTCTGTCGGGGCTGATTTCAATTCTTTGTCCGTGAATGTGACGCCCGCCTGTCTGCCCAGCGACAAGGCCTGGATCTTTGCCGTGCCGCCGCCCAGGTTATAAGTGGATTTTTGCTTTACCGCGTCCGCCGCCAGGTCCGTGCCGCACAAAGCGCACCGCGCGCCCGGCTGCAGATCTATATTTATCGCGCATGCGGAATCCAAACATTTAATCAGGTTGGGTGTATTGCAAGACGCGGCATTCGCCGTGTCGCGCGATGCAAGAACAGCAAATAGCGAACAGCAAACAGCAAATATGCGGAACAATGGTCTCATTTAAAGAATTTTACCAGAAAAAGAGATTGTGTTCAATGTAGAAAATTGCAGGGGCGGAAGATTTTCCGCCCCTGTTGATATTTTTATGCCGCTTTTTTTGCATCGGCAAAGATTTTAACCGGTTCTTTTGTGCCGCCCGCAACATCCGCGTCGATTACTATTTCTTTCAAGTCCGGGGTATCCGGCGCATCGAACATGGGGGCCAGCAATATTTTTTCAATGATGGAACGCAGTCCCCGCGCGCCTGTTTTGCGGCGCAAAGCCTGTTCCGCAATGGCGGCAAGCCCGTCCGGCTTTATGGTCAGTTTGACCCCTTCCATTTCAAGTATCGCTTGGTATTGCCGGACGATCGCGTTTTTCGGTTTTGTCAGGATCTGGACCAACGCGTCCTGGTCCAGTTCGTTTAATGTCGTGATAATCGGCAGACGCCCGACAAGTTCGGGAATAATTCCAAACCGCACCAGATCGCCGGGTTGAACGTCGGACAGGCGATTTTTTTCCGCGCGTTTTTCTTTGCTGGCCACATTTGCGCCGAACCCGATGCCGGCGCGGGCGTTGGTCCGCGCGCCTATGATTTTGTTCAGACCGTCAAACGCGCCGCCGCAGATGAACAATATGCCGGATGTGTTGATCTGCTGGGTGTTTTCGCCCGGATGCTTGCGCGCGCTTTGCGCGTTTACCGGAATATTTGCAACAGTGCCTTCGATCAATTTCAGCAACGCCTGTTGGACGCCTTCGCCGGATACGTCGCGCGTAAGACTTGGGTTTTCGCTTTTGCGAGAAATCTTGTCAATCTCGTCAATGTAAATTATTCCTTTTTGCGCGCGTTCCATGTCAAAGTTTGCATTTTGCAGCAAGCGGGTCAGCACGCTTTCCACGTCTTCGCCGACGTATCCCGCCTCGGTCAATGTCGTTGCGTCCGCGATTGCGAAAGGAACATCCAAAACGCGGGCGAGTGTCTGCGCGAACAAGGTTTTTCCGGTGCCGGTCGGCCCGAGCATCAAGATGTTTGATTTCTGGATTTCAACATCGGACTTCAATCCGGCGCTGTGGCGTTTATAGTGGTTATATACAGCGACAGCCATCGTCCGTTTGGCTTCGTCCTGTCCGATTACATAATCGTTCAGAATTTTGTAAATCTTTGACGGCGTAGGCAGTTTTGACGCGTCGTGTGTTATTTTCTGCTTTTCATCGTCTGCCATTATGTCATTGCAAAGACCGATGCATTCGTCGCAAATGCAGACATTTTTGCCGGACACAAGCTTTTTGACTTCAAATACAGCCTTGCCGCAGAACGAGCATATTTGGTGTTCGCCCCGGTCCTTGGTTTTTTTGACAATCTTTTCGTCGGACATTTTTATTCCTTATTTCTTTACCATTACTTCGTCGATTAATCCGAAATCTTTCGCTTCCTGGGCGCTCATATAATTATCTCGCTCTATCGCGTCGGCGATTACCTTTTCAGATTTTCCGGTCCATGCCGCATAGTCTTTGATAAGCTTTTCTTTCAATTTTATCGATTGTTCTATGTGAATCTTCAAATCGGTCACCTGGCCGCGGGCGCTGGATAGCGGCTGGTGAATCATGATATTCGTGTTTGTCAACGCGAAACGTTTTCCTTTTGTTCCGCCGGCCAGAATCACGGACGCCGCGCTGGCCACCATGCCCATTCCGATCGTGGATACAGGCGCCTTGATATAGTTCATAGTATCCAGAATCGCATAGCACGCATCCGCACTGCCGCCGGGGCTTTGGATATACAGCTGGATATCTGCGTTCGGATTTTCGGATTCCAACAGCAAAAGCTGGGCGATAATTACGTTCGCCATCTGCGTTTCGAATTCGCCCTGCAGCATTATGATGCGGTCGCGCAGCAAACGCGAATATATGTCAAAGCTGCGTTCTCCGCGGCCAGATTCTTCGATAACCATTGGTATCAGAGACATAGAAAACTCCATCTTATTAATGAATGACATGATTTTATCACATAAAAAACCGATTCGCGAATTTATATAAGGAAAAATAGACAGCTATTCAAGACCGGTCACATATCCAATAATTTGTTCAGATATTCTTTTGCATCGAATTTGCGCAGGTCGCCAATCTTTTCGCCGTATCCGATGGAATAAATAGGAAGCACCGACTTGTTCTGCGCGGCATAGGTTACCAGAAAACCGCCCTTGGCGCTGGAATCCATTTTTGTGACAACCAGTCCGGACAGGCGCGCCGCTTTATCAAAGTATTCAATTTGATTTATGGCGTTTTGGCCTGTATTAGCGTCCAGAACCAGCAGAGTTTCGTGCGGCGCATCCGGAATCAGCTTTTTTATAACGCGCGTTATTTTCGCAAGTTCGTCCATTAAATCGGCGCGGTTGTGCAATCGGCCTGCCGTATCGATGATTACGATATCGGCGTCGTTTTCACGGCCGAATTCAACCGCTTTGTACGCGACCGTTGCAGGGTCATTATCCCCGGCAATAAGGGTTGCGTCCGCGCGCGCGGCCCATTCTGCCAATTGTTCCCCTGCGGCGGCGCGAAATGTATCCGCGGCCGCAACGACAACCTTTTTTCCATCGTCATGCCATTGTTTTGCCATTTTTCCGATGGTTGTGGTTTTCCCCGCGCCATTTACACCAATCACAAGAAAAACCGACGGTTTTTCTTGTGATTGGGCATGGAGCGTAAGTTTTTCTGCAATCGGCAGCATGGCGTCAAACAATATTTGCTTTGCAGACGCAGCGTCAATTTCCCCCCGCGCGCGCAGACGTCCGACCAAGTCATCCGCCAAGTCAGGCGCGACATCCGCGGCAATCAACGCATCGGACAGCGATTCGGACGTGACATGGTCCAGTTCGCGCCGACCGGTAAGTAATGATGAAATTTTGGAAAATATGCCCAATAATATGCCTTTTATTTTTCCAGTGCTTTTATTCCCGGCAATTCGCGTCCTTCGATGAATTCCAGAAATGCGCCGCCACCTGTCGATACGTATGTCATGTCGTCTTTGGCCCCGGCGGCATCCAGTGCCGCAACCGTATCCCCGCCGCCGATAATTGATTCAATTTCGCCGGCGCGCGTTTTGTCCGCTATGTAACGGGCCAGGGCGAATGTGCCCGTGCTCCATACCGGGGGCCATTCGGCCATGCCGACCGTGCCGTTCCAGACAATTGTTTTGGCGCTGTCTATCGCGTGTTCGTATTCTTTGACGGATGCCGGGCCTTCGTCCATAATAACGTCGCCAGGCTGGATTTCCGCCATCATTTTGTTTGTTCTTGGCGTGTCTTTGGCCCAAACGGGTGCGACGCCTTTTTCAACCGGCAGAATGATTTTGTCGCCGTATTCCTTTATTATTTCCAGTATCTGAATATCGGTGCTTTCGTCATATTTATCAAGATTGTCCGCGTCCATGGCAAGGTTTTTTGCGCCCTGGGCAACCAGCATGCTGGTCCCGATTCCGCCTGCGCATATGATCTTGTCGCAAAGTTTGCCCAGCGCCTTGATAATACTGATCTTGGATTTGATCTTTGCCCCGCTGATCAGCCCCAGCAGCGGCCGCTTTGGATTTTCCATTAAATTCGACAGGGTGCCGATCTCTCTCGCCAGCAATTCGCCGGCATAACTTGGCAGAAATTTTGTAACGCCGACCGTCGATGCGTGCGCGCGATGCGAAACGCCGAAAGCATCGTTTACATAAATGTCAAAGCCGTGCGCCAATTCTTTCGAAAATTCCGAATTGTTTTCTTCTTCGCCCGGGTGAAATCGCACGTTTTCCAGCAGAACCACATCGCCGTCCGCCATGTCGCGCCGCGCGCCTGCAACGTGTTCGCCGATGCAGTCCGGCACCAGCGGCACCGGTTCCCCCATTAATTCCGACAATGCCAACGCCACAGGCAGATTCGAATATTTCGGGTTTCTTTCGCCATTCGGACGGCCCAGATGCGAAACGATTGCTATGCGCGCGCCCAGTTTTTTCAAATTCCGAATTGTCGGCAAGGACTGTTCTATCCGAAAGGTGTCCGTAATTTTCCCGTCAACGATTTGAACGTTAAAATCAGTGCGCAAAAGCACGTATTTGCCGGCAATATCGCCAAGTTCCGAAATGGTGTGGATTTTCATGATTTATTCCTTTTCAATTTTCGCTATCCGCGCCACCGGCGCGAATGTTTTTCGATAGTGTTCGTTTATACCATATTTATCTATGGCCTGCAAGTGCGATGCCGTAGGGTATCCGGCATTTTTTTCCCATCCGTATTCAGGAAACTGCACCGCAAGTTTTCGCATTATGCGGTCGCGGGTGACTTTCGCTATTATGCTGGCGGCGGCGACGGATATCGATTTTGCGTCGCCCTGGACAATTGCGCGCGCGGGGCATGCGAAATCTGGCGCGCGGTTCCCGTCCACCAGAACAAACTGTGGTGCGCGGGCCAAGGCGGATACCGCGCGCTGCATTGCCTTCATCGATGCATGCAGGATGTTAATTTCGTCTATTTCTTTCGGGCTGCATTGCGCTGCGGCCCAGATTATTTCAGAATTGGCGGTCAGCCAGTCGTATGCCGCGTCGCGTTGCATCGCGGTCATTTTTTTGCTGTCGTTGATTTTCAGTTTTGAAATTACGAAATCAATATCCGCATGATCTTTGGGAAACATCACCGCGGCGGCGACCACGGGTCCGCACAAAGGTCCGCGGCCGGCTTCATCCGTGCCCGCGATAAAATCAAAAGGTAAAGAAGACTCTATTTCAAATGTTGGCATTCTTATTAATCGGCAACCAGCGTCGGGGTTAGATAAAAAGCAGGGCGGCTCAATCCATGCCGCCGGGGCATGCCGCTGATTGCTTTTATATCTCTCTTTCCGCTCTTATCGTTCCGACAAAGCTGTCGCTGGATTCGTATCTTGGCCAGCGCCCGCCCGCCAGGTCTTGGATATTTGTCAGCGGCTGATTCAAGCGCGCGCGATAAAGCCATAAATTGCTAAGCACTCGCTTTATATATCCGCGGGTTTCAAATGCCGGAAAGCTTTCTATATACAGCAGCGGGTCGTCCGTTTGGAATTGCTTTTCCCATTTTGTCATGGTCCCGGGGCCGGCGTTATAAGAAACCAGCATCTTTATTATATTGTTTTCAATCAAAGGATTGCCCAGCAGATCGACGATATGCTGCTGTCCAAGAAACATGTTGTGTTCCGGGTTCGATATGTCCAAGTCCGACATTCTCATGTTTTGTCGCTTTGCCACCAGGCGTGCCGTCTTGGGCATAATTTGCATTAATCCGGATGCGCCGACGCGCGATTTGGCGTTTGTCTTGAATCCGGATTCCTGACGCGTTATTGCGAATAGCAGCGCGCGGTCGATGCTCCACCCGCCGATGGGTTCCCAATCCGGCAGCGGATACTGTGCGCTTAATATGACTTCGGGGTTTATTTCCGTAATATCGCGCTTGCGAAGCAGGGCCGACACCTGCATCGACGCGCGCGGCAATTCCGCGGTGTTTGCGATCGCATGAACCGCGTGCAGCAGCTGGTCGGACGCCTTGTTCGTAATCAGGTATCGCAGATGCGTTTCGGCGCGGGTTCGTTCGCCGATTTGGAGCAGCGCCAGCGATTCTATGCCATAGCGTGTCTTCATCAATTCTTTGACATCGTCCTGGCCCCATTCCCGGTCAAAGAATTCGTATTTTGGAATATCGCCCAGCATGGCGGCCGCCAGCGCCCCGTAAAAAGTCTGGGGCCGGGCCGCGGCGTCTTTCCAGAATTTTTTTGCGGCCGTCTTGTCGTCGTTCGCGTCCGCCGCGCGTCCGGCCCAGAACAGCGCTTCCTGTTTTCTGGCCCCGTTTACCTGGTCAATGTTCAGCATGTCTGAAAAGTACTTCTGGGCTTTTTCAAAATCATCCGTCTTGAAAGACAGCAAGCCCATCGTCCAAAAACCGTATTCGGATTTTTCGGCGGCGGCGGTTCTGCCGAATTGTCGCGCCAGTTCAAAATTTCCATCCGCATAGTAAACAAAGGCAATCCGTCCGCAAAGGCGCCCGTAATCTTCGGGGATAAGTTTCTTTTGGAATGATTTGTCCTGCAAAAGGGTCCGCGCGTTTTTTGTTTTGCCGCGGCGCAGTGATGATTTAAAGCTTTTTATTTGTCTTTCCGTTTCCCCGGAATATTTTTTTCGCGTCCAGCTTTCGGAATTGGCGATCGAATCAAAGGTCAGCATTACGGGCGAAGGCAGTTTTGGCGCGCGGACGCCGATTTTTCTTTTTTTCGCCATTTTATATATTCTGTCCGCGCCAGGATGATCGTAATACTTGCCCATCCATTCGGATATTTCCTTGGCCGAAGTTTTATAGGTCTTGGACATATACCGCTGTTCCAGCACGTCCGGAATCAGCAGCGGATCGGATAATTGTTTCTGCAACGCCACAGCCCCGGCAATATTTTCTTTGTCTTGCAGTTTGAATATTTGCGTATAGATGGCCGCGTTTTCATCGGATAGGATTTGCGGCGGCAGCGCGGCAAACGCCGCGAAAGTGAAAGGGGAAAGAAATAAAAAGGTGAAAAAAATGATGCAGCCGCGCTTTGCGCGGCCGGATAATTCCATAATGCCAGCCTTCTTTTTTTTCAATGAGGGTAAAAATTTTTTCACTAGAACAGGCTTCCTTTATATGACGTTTTCGGCAATTCGCAAGCTTCTGCATTTGGGTCCGCTTCGGGGATTTGCGCGATAATCTTTTTAAAATCCGCGACGCGCGTGAATTTTTTGTAAACGGACACAAACCGCACGAATGCGATCGGGTCCAGTATTATCAGCGATTCGGACGCCAGCTGCCCGATGTATTCGGACGTTATTATGTCTTCGGTCGCCTCGGTTTCAAGACGCCGGTGGATCGAAGTCACAATGTTTTCAATCTGCTTGTCGGAAACACAGCGCTTTTGACATGCGACGCGGATGCTGCGCGCCAGCTTTTCGCGGTCAAAGGGCTGGATTTCTCTGTTTGATTTCCGGACAATCAAATCCCGCATCTGAACCCTTTCGATGGTCGTAAAGCGCGCCCCGCATTCGGAACAAATGCGCCGGCGTCGGATTGTCCCGTCTTCTTCGCTAGGACGGGAATCCTTTACCTGGGATTCTGTGCTGTTGCAATATGGGCATCTCATGAAGGAAATTGTAGGAAATTTTATAGCCGCGGGCAAGGGAAAAAAGCGGCAACCGACATATAATGCCATACCCGGTTAAGGCCGGGTTTTAAAGCCGCGGACGCACGCCGAATCGCAAAAGACGTCCGAATGTGAATCTTTTCCACTGGGGCGGCCCGGCTTTAAAGCGCGCCGCCGTTCTTGCGGCGTCGCTATAAGATCGCAAATGCTATCCAGAGAATAAAAAACTCTCCCTTTGGCAAGAGAGAGTAATATTAACCACAAGACATATTATTTGTTAAATATCCTGTTTGCACCTAAAATCGTCATACCAGCTTTTCCGACCGTCGATGTATATTTCCACCGCGCGGTTGTATTTTGGATTGGCATAACGGACATTTTCCAACATCCATGTCCATAGATATGTCGGCTGGCTTTTGCCAACGGATTTTACCGTTATCCTTTCTTCTGAAAAACCCATCTTCACCAGTTCGGTACGAACGGCGTGCGCGCGCTTTAACCCAAGCTCCATATTCAATTTATCTTCGCCCAGGGTGCATCCGTGGCCGACCAGCGTGATGTTCTCGCATTTCGGAGCCGTCCGCATTTTCTTAAAGTCTTTCAGCATTGTGATAGCAACGGTGCCCAGCTTGGACCGGCCCAATTCAAAGAACGCTGTCCCGGCCAGATTGTCCGGCACTTTGACGCCGGCATTGGCTGCGACAGGCATTATCAGAACGGTTGCCATAAGCATCTTTTTCAACATTGTGATTCTCCTTTTATGCAGGCTTACTTTCCGTCCCGTCCCCATGGGACGGAAAGCATCCTATTTTGCAGCATGCATTATTTATTTACCAGCCGATTGTTACACCAACGCGACCTGTAAAGTTGTCATTGCTATATGCTGCGCCAGCATTCAAAAGAATGTTGTCGTTCACGTAATGGAACGCGCCGGCCGCGATCCCGTATTGGTCGCGATATGTTCCCGCGCCGAACGAAATCTGGGTGTTTCCCTTTGCACGCGCATTAGGAACCAATGCCGACATAGCCGCCGCGCCGGCGAACATCGAACGCATTTCTGTGGTCATGTCGTCCAGGCGTGCTTCTACGGAATCAATGCGCCCATCCAAACGGATGATATTGCTTTCGGCATAATCATACATATTGTTCAGAGAACCGACCAGCGTTCCGCTGTTGATCTGGTTGCGCAGCGTCGTCATATCACCGATCGTGGCGTCAAGTTTGCTGGCGGCCGCGGTCAAGGTATCGGTCGCCGCGATGTTATACGTGCTGGTGTATATGCCGTCGCCGGTGATGTCCGTTGTCGCGACATCTTGGAATGATGCGTCTTTCGCGGATACCGTCCGGATGGCGAGCGTATCGCTGCCGGTTCCGTCAAAATACATATCGCCGGTGGTTTCATCAAGAACTATTGAATTCTGACCGATGTGTATCAGGTTGGAACCGGATCCATAGTTGCCGTCGCGGCGTATGACATCGTCAATCCTGGTATCGATGGCGGCAATGGCGCCGGCAATAGTGTCGTTGCCCAGTGCCGCATGATGGGCCCCGCTGATTGTCGTCATATCGCCGATCGTGGTGTCAAGGTTAAGAATTGCATCGGTAAGAGTGGTGGAAGATGACGCAATATTAGTGGCGGAAGTAAAGTCTCCATTGCCGACAAGGTTCAAGGTGTTTTGAACATCCGACGACAGCTTACCAAATTCAACTGCATTATCCTGGATCTTCGCTGTCGAGATAGAGTTATCTGCAAGCTTGTCGGTCGTAACCGCGCTGCCCTGGATCTTCGTTTCCGAGATAGAGTCGTCTGCAATCTTATAATTAGTGACTGCACCGTCAACGAGTTTATCAGTCGTGACCGCACCGTCGTTGATCTTCGCTGTCGTGACTGCGCCGTCGTTGATCTTCGCTTCCGTTACAGAGTTCGCTGCAAGTTTGTCAGCAGTGACAGCACTATTGTCAATCTTTGCTGTCGTGACCGCACCGTCGTTGATCTTTGCTTCCGTTACAGAGTTATCTGCAAGCTTGTCGGTCGTAACCGCGCTGCCTTGGATCTTCGTTTCCGAGATAGAGTCGTCAGCAATCTTATAGTTAGTGACCGCGCCGTCGTTGATCTTTGCTGTCGTAACCGCACCGTCGTTGATCTTCGCTTCCGTTACAGAGTTCGCTGCAAGTTTGTCAGCAGTGACCGCGTTGTTGTCAATTTTCGTTGTCGTTACAGAGCTTGCTCCAAGCTTGTTGGCAGTAACTGCACCGTCAGTGATATCCGAAGAGTCAATAAGATCCTTACTGGCTAAATCGCCCAAATTATCAAATTTAGTATTAACTTCTGTTTTTGTATAAGCATCGGAAATACCGAATCCGCTTATGGTTGTTGCAGATAGTAAATCTGAAACAGCGTGGGCATCAATTCCCGAGTCCCCCGATACAGACGACCCATCTGATGTAAGAGCAAGAGTATCGGCACTACTTACACCAGGTGCGGAAGCAAGCAACGCAATAATAGCTAATAGACTGACTTTTTTCATTATATCATCCTTTTTATAGGTTTTATTTTGGTTTTTGAAAAGGAACGGGGAGGACCCCGTTACAATAATGTCTAAGGTCTATAGCTTTATAGAACTTATTGGTAAGTATAATTAAACAATATAGGAATAAATGTCAAGGGAATATTTTCCCGGTATACAAAAATGCGGGTCTGGTTCCGGTGGGTCGCGCCGCGCCCAGAATTATTTTTAATAATTTTTGCGGCAATGTCTTTATGCGTTCTGGTTGAAAATTAAAAAAAATAAAAAAATCAAGGTATTTATTTTATAGGCAGTGGAGAAAATGGAAAAGGGCAGGGGGGAATTTATGATAAAATAAGGGGAATGAGGGAATATATAAACACCATTTTGCAAGGTGATTGCGTGGAACGGATAAAGGAATTGCCGGACAATTCCGTTGACGCCATATTCGCCGATCCGCCTTATAACCTGCGGCTGGGGGCCAAAACCCTGTATAGGCCCGAAGACCAGACCGCGGCCAGGGCCGTTCGCGACGGATGGGACTGGTTTGAGTCCAGCGCGGAATACGACGATTTCACCCGGGCATGGCTTTCCGAATGCAAACGCGTCTTGAAACCCACAGGATCGATGTGGGTAATCGGCAGCTATCATAATATTTTCAAAGTGGGCGCGATTATGCAGGATATGGGATTCTGGATTCTGAACGATATAGTATGGGTCAAGACCAATCCTATGCCGAATTTTCGCGGAACGCGGTTTACGAACGCGCACGAGACGCTGATCTGGGCGACCCCGCAAAAGACGGGAAAATATACCTTTAATTACGACACCATGAAAAAATTCAACGGCGGCAAACAGATGCGCAGCGATTGGGGCGGAATCGACATATGTCTGGGCGGCGAACGATTGAAAGACGATAATGGCAAATCTTTACACACAACGCAAAAGCCTGCGGATTTATTGCGGCGGGTGATACTGTCCTGTACGAAAGTGGGCGATGTGATACTGGATCCGTTCTTTGGTTCCGGCACAACCGGCGCGGTCGCGCGCGAACTGTCCAGAAATTGGATAGGAATAGAGAAAGAGCGATCATATATCAAAGGCGCGCTGTCGCGCATAAATGCCACGAATCCGATCGATCTTTCGGAAATAGAAGTCGCGGCAAAGCGCGAAGAAGTCCGGGTTGCGTTTATGGAATTGATTGCGGGCGGTCTGTTGCATGTTGGACAGACGCTGGTCGGCAGACGTGGCGACCGCGTCATGATCACCAGCGACGGCCATCTGCGGCATACATTGCTGGGCAAGGCTTCGATTCACGTAATGGCGGCGCGCGTTCAGCAATGCGCATCGTTTAACGGGTGGGATTATTGGTCTGCGGAAAAGCGCGACGGATCGCTGGTCCCGATTGACGATCTGCGCAAATATGCGCGCGAATCAAAACGCGGCATGAAAAAGGCCGCATAAAAAATAGCTGCCTATTAAAGCGCAAAACCCGCAGAAATCTAGGCTTGTGCGGGCTTTTAATTTTAATTTTTAGATTTTATGTCTATTATATGTCGCAGAGCTTGTGGCACTATATCTCTCTAAAATAGCCTGTCTTTTACTTTATGTCCGCGCACCGTTTCCTACAAAAATACATACATATTTGTAGAAAAAATGACGCATATTTCTACAAATTCATCTTTCTTGCAATAATTCCCTAACATCGCAAATTATTCCACCAGATTTTTCGGATATTTTCTCCAATTTATTATTTGTGATTTTGTATTTCTCAATTTTTGCCGGAGTTGGCGTTGCCCATGTATCTTTCCATGACCGCGAGGCTTTGGTCAATATAAATGGCTCAAATTGAAATTTATAAGCCTCTAAAAAACAATCCGCGCCTTCAAGGGTTCGGAATCTTGCAACCTGTTCCCCGTTGTTCAAGTATATTTCATAGAAAGTATATCCGTGGGCGCTTATGTTTGCAAAATACCCCCTAATTATTTTATCTTTTTTTCCATCGTCACTTATATCAATATAAAAAGTATCTATATTGGATACTCCATAAACATCTAAATTTTCCGTTTCAACATTAAAAATTTCTTCTTTATCTGGTGTTTTGGGCAAACCATAATCCATCTTATCATAGTCAACATATGTTGGTCGGCCCGCGCAAGCGGCACAAAATAGAAAAATTAAAAAATATCTAATCAACTGCTTCAGCATGACATCTGCATCCAAAATCTTCGCCCGGATGCGGACTATCATACCATGACCGCACTTCGCCGTCCAGTGCTTCGTGTTCTGGACGAACTTTGTCGTCGCCTTCAGTAACCCACATATATTTTTCATTTTTTGGAACAAGCCGCTTTTTGCCCGGTTTATTCCCTTCGTGCGCTTTCATAGCTTTGGCAAGTTTTAACAAATTATCTTTTGACAGATTATTCATTGGCGTAATGCGCGGAAACCCGGTTTGATTTTCCAAAGATTTCAGATAATTTTCCACATTGTTTTCTTCTGGCGGGGAATATTTATTGATGGCTTCTTCAATAGTAAGATTTTGATACATAGGCTCTGACAACAAATCAACCATCGCGTTCCAACCAGTGTTTGCATCGGGAAATATTGCGAACCCCGGCGCTTTTTCGGTTGCGCCACCGCCGGTTCCGATTGCGCCACGATTAAATACAGATTTATACGCCCGCATATTCCCCGGATTATTATTACGCCACGCAATTGTTCCGCCGCTATGTTCATAAATATTCCCATCGCTTCCAACATACATCGCGTTATTGCCAATACCCTTGAATGCTGATACATAAGTAGGTTCCATAATTATTCCTTTTTGTTTTATAAAAAAGGCCCTGCACGAATGCAGGGTCGGATAAAAACAGCGGAATAGAATTCCGCCTTTGTTAGAGCCATTATATCATAAATCTGTATAAAAATCAACCATTATGTCTTTCACAGTATTCCAAAATGTCCGGGATATGTCCAAATCCTATGTCTCGCATATGTCTTTTTCTAATGCCTTGTTTGGCATCATTTTGGATTATTTTTCTTTAAATCTGTCTGAGTGGTAGTTGTGTCAAAGTAGCACATCACAGCGTATCATAGGTCATAATGGGACATTTTGGCACTAAAAACGAGGTAATAAAAAATCCGCACATAGTGCGGATTTTTTACATTGATGCAATTACCTGGTTTTCAACAATGACAAACCGCCTTGCGCCGGCCTGCTTGTTTATTTCCTGCATATTGGTAATATATTTTTGATTATTGCTAAGCTCTATCATCAGTCCGTTTTCAAATTGTGTGACAGTCGTTATATAAACGGCTGTTTTGGAGAACTTGTTCTGACCGGTGAATTTCTTTTGCAGACCGTTTGCAAAAAAGACTTTGTGTTCCTGGGGATTATTTTGGTTCTGGATATGAAAGTCTATTACCTTGCCATCAAGTAAAACTTCTGCATTTATATAGATAATATTCTGCAAAAGCGGAACTTTTTTTGCAGATATATCAACCAATGCACCGTTCAGGTATTGCTTTTTGACAATAATTTTGACCGGAACATCATTCTCGCCCAGCGTCGGCGCCTTTGGCGCGGGACCAGGATTCTCTGCTTTTATAGATTCTTTTGCTATGGGAATAGGATTGACGGACTCTGGTTCTGGAATCGGCTGGGCGGCTGTTGAAGAAGTTGTCAATTCCGTCAATTCCTGTTCATCGTCCGATTCTGTGAATACAGGGGCGGGCTTTGTGCCGCCGGAATTTCGCGTCTTCTTTTCTGTGGCCGGTTTTTCAGATGCGATTGAATCGGCAATGTCGCGCAGAATATCCTTTATAATCCAGGGATTTTTTGCGACGAATTCCAGAACCTGTTCCGCTGTGATTTCTGCCGGTGCCGCTGTTGGTGCCGGCGCAGTTTTTGCAACCGGCGCTTTTTCCTGTTTTGCGGCTTTCGCTGTGGCTTTCTTTTTTTTAATCTCTGCAATCAAATCATCCGGAATAGGGGACTTGCGCTTTCCATGTTTTATAGCATTGCGCATGCAGTAAAGCAGCTGGCATAACTGTGTCAGCGTTCTGTCGGAATACCGCACTTTCGGGGCATTTAATTTTCTATCGACAGTATCCAGCGATTCTGCGGCTTCTTTTTTAAATATGGCGTCGGTCAGCTCTTTCGGGATTGGCGAAGTGCGCGTGCCTTTTTTTATCTGATATTTCAGCTGGCAAAGCCTTGTCCGCAGTCTTTTCAAATCCATGTCTTCATACGGCGGTGTCGCGCGGCCCTTTTTCTTTGCGACCGTCGTGTTTTCAGACGCCTTCTTTACGTCGTCGCCGTTGTCGGTATTTTTGTAAATCCTTATGTTGAACGACGGGCGGTTTAAAACATGCTCTAACTTTCCGTTTTTTATTTTACAGTAATAATTCGGCGTGCTGATGCGCTTGGCGTCTGTAAATGCGCTTATATAAACAGAGTCTTCATTTGTAGAGACCGCGATTTCTTCCGCGCCGAATACAATATCTTCGTCCTTTGCCCCCGTTTTCTTTGAAATACGCAAAAGGCTTGCAATTCCGTTCTTTCCACGGCGCTTTAGAATAATGCTGTCACCATGCGCGGCCATGATTTGATACGCCCGCCTTGCTCCTTTGGATATTATGTTCGCGCGCTTTCCATCTTTTTTGAAATAAACGGTGTATGATTCAGAATTGTCCGCGTTCACGGTCCGCGTGAATTCCAATGGCAGATTTTTATAGACAGGATTTTCCGAGAACAACAAGGTTTCTTTGGTTGCAAGCATTTTTTCTTCCTTTTTTTGTTTCTCTCTCCTCTTTTATAATTATTTATTATTCTTAAACTGTATGTCTTTTAGTTTCTTGTAATCGCCGGCCGCCTTTGTTAATTCTGCATCGGTGCCGCGTTCTGTAATCCGGCCGCCGCTCATCACGCAAATCTGATCCGCATCCAATATTGTGGACAGCCGGTGTGCGATAACAAATGTTGTCCGACCCGCCATCAGCTTTTTCAGCGCGGCTTGGATCAGCTTTTCCGACTGTGTGTCCAATGCGCTTGTCGCTTCGTCCAAAAGCAGTATGGGCGCGTTTTTAAGTATGGCGCGCGCGATTGCTATTCGTTGTTTCTGGCCGCCGGACAACAGGCTTCCGCGTTCGCCGACATTCGTTTTATATCCGTTCGGCAGCTCTTTTATAAAATCATGCGCGTTGGCCGCGATCGTGGCGTCTTTGATTTCTTTCCCGGTCGCGTCAGGCGCGCCGTATTTTATGTTGTCCGCGATAGAGCCGTTGAATAAAAATACGTCCTGCGATACAATCGCGATATTGCGGCGGACGGATGCCAAGGTATATTTTCGCATATCTTTGCCATTAATCAAAACGCTGCCCTTTTGCGGGTCGTAAAACCGTTCCAGCAGATTGAATATTGTTGACTTGCCCCCGCCGGATGGCCCGACAAGCGCGCATACGGTTCCGGGCGCTATGTCAAGGCTGATATCGTGCAAAATATCCCCATCGGCGGAATTGTATGCGAAAGACACATTTTTCAACCGAACGTTCATTGGGCCGGGTTTCAAGTCTTTGGCGTTCGCCGAGTCTTGGATTTCTGATTCTGTATCAAGGAATTCAAACAGCTGTTCCGCGCCAATCAGCCCGTTTTGTATTCCGCCGCCAACGCCCGTGATTTTCTTTGCCGGCTGGTATGCCGCGGTCAGCGCCAGTATGAACGCGGTAAAATCACCCATTGAAATCTGGCCGGATGTGATAAAATAACCGCCCACAATCAGCGCAAGCCCAAGCCCGATGGAAATCATGATTTCCAGCAGCGGCGATTGGATCCCGTTCAATTGGATCGTTTTATATGAATTTTTGATATTCTTGCTTTCTATACTGTCAAAGCGGACGGCTTCCGGTTCTTCGTTGCTGAAAGACTGGATTGTTTTGATGCCTTGGATCGTCTGGTTTATGTGCGTGGTGGACGATCCCGCTATTTCGAATTGCCGGCGCGTCAGCTTTCTTTTTTTGCGCATTATTATCATAAGCGGCACGATGATGGCCGGCACCAGGAACAATAGTACCGCGAACATCTGGGGCGCGTACCACAGCATCAGAATTATCATGAATATCAAAGTCGCGCTGTTTTGAACCATGGATATGATGCTGTCGGTCACCAGATTAAGAACCGCGGCGGCCTGGACGCTGTAATAGTTCATCAGCTTTCCAACTTCGGATTTATTGAACAATCCGATGTGCATTCGGACCATATGGCGGTAAATGCGCCGGCGCAGTCCCGTCGCGGCCAGCAGCCCCGCTTTCGCAATCAGCAAAGTTTTCGAATACGCGAAAATGCTTTTGAATCCGAACGCCGCGACGATCTGTATCCCGATCCAATAAAGGGACGTCATGTTTTTTTCAATGAATCCCTGGTCGATTACCTGGCGAACCAGCGTTATCGAAAATGCTTCGGCGCCCGCAGAAAATATGGTGCAGATTATTCCGGCGGCCAGCCATTTCCATTGCGGCCGGCCGACTTCCTGCCAGACGCGCTTGTAAAGCGACCACTTGATTTGCGATTCCGGATCGTCGTTTTTTACAAATGATTTTATTTTTTCAAATAGTTTTTTCATGTAAATCAGTATAGCGGCATGTTACTGGTATTGCAAGGTCTGTTTTGGATGCCATTTTTTGTCACGCAGGCTTTTAACCAGCCTCATCAGGTTTATATAATCTTTGTGCTGATCGAAAAACGAATGGTTGCTGGCCGGAAATTCAACATACTTGAACATATGCCCGTTCGGTCCCTGGCTGAGTTCCTGATACAGCTGGTAATGCACGGCCGCGGGCGCGCGGTGGTCTCTGCCGCCCGTTACGAAAATCGTGTCCATGTTCCATTTCCGCATCATATCCGGCCGCGGATCTTTGGAATACAGCATGCTTGGGTAAAACGAAACATGCGTGTTCTGTTTGTCCGGATTGTTTGGATTTGTAAAGGATATCGGCAATTCGCGCAGCTCTTCATCGCTTGCCGTCGTTCCCTTGTGTCTTGTGCGAATCAGCCGGTCGGTGTGTTCCTTTGACGCGAACGGCGCGAAAAGGGCAACGGCGGAAAAGTTCGTTATTTGGTCGGATTCCGCCTTTGCGTTGAAATAATCTATGCCGCCGCGCGCGCCGAACGAATGGGCCAGCAATGCTGTCCATTTGCCTTCGGACATCGTGGATATCATGTTCAGTCCGGCTGTAATCACATTCATGAACTGTTCGTAAGAGTTGTTTTTTGCATCCGTTTCGGAAAATTCCGGCTTGAAGTCGCCAAGAAAATGGTCCAGGCAGAACACATTGTAATTATGCGACAGAGACCACAAACGGCAGGCGTTCATCAGCGGGTCGATTTTCGTATTGCTTGCCAATCCTGGCAACAACACTATGTTTCCGGTATGCTTGCTGGAAATTTCATAATGCGTTATATGCCCGTAATTACTTACCGGCGATCCGCCGGAAAATTCCACCGGTGTTACAAGCGACTTGCTTTCAATGCTTTTCAGCGATTCTGATATTTCGTCCGGCAGCTTGCTCAGAAGATACGCCATTTGGTAAATCCTTTTCAGTGCGGCAATATTATATAATTATACCAATATTTGTCAATAAATATATTTTGCTTGATTTTTGGGGCGGGGCGGGACATAATGCCCGCACCAAACCGCAAAGGGGGTGATTTATATGGTCAAAGTTTTAGTGCGCGACAATAATGTAGAGCAAGCATTGCGCGTGGCGAAAAGAAAATCCCAGAAAGAGGGCCTGTATCGCGAGTCCAAGGAACGCCAGCGTTATGAAAAGCCGACGACAATGCGCAAACGACTGAAAGAAGAAGCCGTCCGCAAAGAAAAGAAAAGACAGTCCAAGCAAAGAATGGTCTTTGGCTTCTAGAAAAATCGATTTCTATGGATGCCTGATTGTTTTGACCGCCAATCACGTATGTTCAATACGCTCTCTTTGGTCAAAACTGTGCATTCATCTCATCTAAATTGATTTTTGAAAAATCCGCCGAAAGGCGGTTTTTTTTATCATGTTGCTTTTTGTCGGGATTTTTTTCATAATTATTCAAGACCAAAAGGAATTTTTATGAAAAAATTTTGTATATTTCTAGCAGCGGTGGCTGTTTTACTGGGCAATGCGCCGGCAATCGCAGACGATGCAAACGATTCGTTTGCGGCAGATATAGATGTAATAGAAACAAAAAGCGAACCTGTGAACCCAAAGATAAAATTCCCGCGCGGCGTGCAATTGGGACTGGGGGCCAGCGCAACTTCGGGAATAAACGGTTGGATCGGGTATGCGAACAAGGATTTTGAATCATTCTGGTGGAAACGTTTGGGTGTCAGATTTGATTTCGCAACAGCCGCGCCATTAAAATCAACAATAAATTCCGCGATGAATTCCGCAATATCGGGCGGACTTGAAATAGATAACCTGACCATCAGCGACATTGATCTTTCCATGCAGCATTTTGGTGCGCTGGTTGATTTTTACCCTTTTGGAAATACTTGGTTTTTGGGCGGTCTGCGTATTTCTGGTGGATATATAACCGGCAATACCAGCTTTTTTTCGAAATTATCGGGCAAAGCGAATGGCGTCCCGGGGGGACCCATGGAATTTGAACTTAACGGAACAGAATACCGTTATAACGGCGGCGATATAAATGGCACGGCCAAGGCTGATTGGAAATACAGCGGTCCGTATTTGGGCGGCGGGTTTGACCTGGGGCTGTTCTGGGGAATAAAGATTTATATGGATGCCGGGATAGTATTTACCAACAAGACCGCGGCGTTGTCATTGAACGTGCCGGTTAATGAGTACTTAGAAGTATGGAAAAGCGGCGCGTGGGAAAATATCAGCGACGATCTTTCCGGAACTTTAGAGACGGAATTTAACAACGCACAAAACATCGCATTAAAGGATGCGAACGATGAACTGGACAAGTTAAAGATGTATCCAATGATAAAGCTTGGCTTTATGTATAGGTTCTAGAGAAATCCGGTGAAAACCGGATTTTATTTTTATGCCTGGCGTTCAATTATTTTGAACACCGTATGTTTTATTTGATGTTTTTCTTCCAAATGTAAACGAGATATAGATCGCAGGCCAAATGTTATCAAAGGAAAATCAACCATAATTTTATTTGGTTCTATATGAACTTTGCTGATATGGGAAAGGGTGCCAAATTGAAATGAATGCACTTTGTTTTCTACGTCTATATTACGATACAGATTTTGTTCCTTTTCCCCAGCGTGCATCAGAGAGCCGAAAGTTATCAATGCGAATGTTCCGCCTAATAGTAATTCTGCAATAACATCCGGATGATCGTCAAGCACAGTTATCCCATTATTCTAACTTGTTTTCTTTGATAGCCCTTTGATATTATCTCTATGGGTATTTCATATGGCTGTATTGTCTGTTGTTTCATGCTTTTTCCTTATATTTATCTATTATTAAGGACATTATTATCAATAATCGGCATTTTGTCAATAATTTTCTCACTTGCTCTTTTGGTTAAAATAATATAAATTATTCCCCATGCCAAAAGAAGTAATTCAAAATATTGACGCCCAGCAGTTGTCCGATGCGTTAAGCGAACGGTATCTGTCATACGCCGTATCCACGATTGTCGCGCGCGCGCTGCCCGACGTCCGCGATGGGTTGAAACCCGTGCACCGCCGCATTCTTTATTCCATGCTGCGTCAAAAATTGTCCCCAGCCGCCACTTTCCGGAAATGCGCGACCGTCGTCGGCGATGTTCTTGGGCATTATCATCCCCATGGCGATTCATCCGTTTACGACGCGATGGTGCGTCTAGCCCAAGATTTTTCCGTGCGATATCCGTTAATAGACGGCCAGGGCAATTTTGGAAACATCGACGGCGACCCCCAGGCCGCATACCGTTACACCGAATCCAAAATGACTCCGGCCGCGATGATGATAATGGACGGCATTGACGAAGACAGCGTTGATATGATGCCGAATTTTGACGGCACCACGCTGGAACCCGTCGTAATGCCCGGGGCTTTTCCGAACTTGCTGGCGAACGGTTCTATGGGAATCGCGGTCGGAATGGCGACCAATATCCCGACGCACAATGTTTCAGAGGTTTGCGATGCGCTGGCCATGATGATTGACCGGCCGAATTCAACGACCGCACAGGTTGTGAAAAAGATGACCGGACCCGATTTTCCGACCGGCGGGGTTATGATTGATGATTTTGATACAATTGTTAAAAACTATGAAACGGGCAGGGGGGCGTTCCGCATTCGCGCAAAATGGGATACCGAAGATCTGGGCCACGGCCAGTACCAGATCGTTATAACCGAAATTCCGTATGGGATTACAAAATCTGCGCTGGTGGAACAGATCGCGGGGCTGATCGACGCGAAAAAGCTGCCGCTTTGCGACGACATTGTTGATGAATCAACAACGGATATCCGCATTGTAATTACGCCAAAGACGCGCAACGTTGCGCCGGATGTTCTGATGGCGCACTTATTCCAGACAAGTTCTTTGGAATCAAAGTTCAATATGAATTTTAACGTGATCGACAGCGCGGGCAGCCCCCGCGTCATGAAAATCGGCGACGTTTTAAACGAATTCATCACGCATCAAAAAAATGTGCTGCGCCGGCGGACAAACTGGCGTTTGAACAATATCGCGCGCCGTCTGGAAATACTTGGCGGTCTTTTGGTCGTTTATCTGAACCTTGACCGCGTTATTCAGATTATCCGCGAAGAAGATAATGCCAAGGCTGTGCTGATGGCCGAATTTTCGCTGACAGAAATTCAGGTAGAGGCGATCTTGAACACGCGGCTGCGTTCTTTGCGCAAGCTGGAAGAAATGGAAATTCGCCGCGAAGATAAAGAACTGCGGGCAGAGCAAAAGCAACTGTTGGCGCTGCTGGCGTCCGAAGATATGCAGAATGATCAGATGAAAGCATGGTTTGCGGATGTTAAAAAGACATATGCCAAGACGACGGCCATCGGCCGGCGGCGCACTGTCTGGGCTGCGGCAAGCATCGACGACGAAATCGTTGTAAACCCGGACGACTTTATCGAAAAGGAACCGCTGACCATCGTTTTGTCCGCAATGGGCTGGATACGTGCGGCCAAGGGGCATCTGGATATGGCCGCCCTGGATATAAAATTCAAAGAAGGCGACGAATTGGCGTTCGCGTTTCATGCGCAATCTACGGATAAAATCAATTTGTTCACGTCGGGCGGTAAAATGTTCACGCTTGCGGCAAACGCGCTGCCATCTGCGCGGGGCTTTGGCGAATCCGTGCGCATGTTATCGGATATCGGCGCGGAAGAAAGCATTGTCCGGGCTTTTGTTTTGAATACGGCGGAAAAATACCTGTTGGTGTCAAAACATGGAAATGGATTCATCGTCGCGGGCGAAAACTGTCTGGCGCAGACCAAATCTGGAAAACAGGTTATGAACGTGGATGCGAAAAATCCGGCGGCATTATGCGCAGAGGCACCAGCAGAAGGGCAAGAATCATTCTGCGCAATTGTTGGTTCGAATGACAAACTGCTGATATTCCCGGCATCGGAAATTCCGGAAATGGCGCGCGGCAAAGGCGTGATTTTGCAAAAGTATAATGCCGAACGCACCTATGTTCTGGATGCGATGTTCTTTGACAGGGATTCCGGATTCGGCTGGACCACCGGGCGCGGCCGGACATTGATGGACGATTGGTCGCCATGGTTGGGCAAACGCGCATCCCAGGGTCACACCATCCCCGTCGGATTTCCCCGTTCCGGTAAATTTGGGAAATAGTTATTATTGACAGATATATATTTATGTGCTATATATTTGGCAAATGCCAGAATTTTCAAATTTTGAAAAGATGATGAATATCAGCATATTAAATTCGTTGCCAAAGTCTTTCGGCATTGATTCTTTCGCCAACTATGCATTGTCCTGCCGTTCAAAATTGCCTAAGAAGTTGCCTGATTCGCGGACGAAGATATTTAATTACAAGCATGAAGAAATTGTCGATATAGAATCATTTTATCCTGCGCGCCCGCTTTATTACGCTGATTATCATAATAAACCCAGACCCTTGACCGTTTCGATAGAAAGAATGCGCGCGAAAGATAGCGATTATAAAATCGAATTCAACGGCGCGTTTGCCACCTTTGCGCAGAGTGCGGAAATTCACGGTGACTTTTTATATATGATATGGGCCGATCAGTTTCACAGAATCGAAATTCGTCCGGAAAGCATCGCCGGGCAAAAGCAGCAGATATTCGACTTTTTGAAAGACAAAGAACAAATTTCCACAGCCCAGGAATGGTATATATTCAAAGCGTTCGCAATTATCAAATATTTGGAAGCGGCGTATAGTCTTTCCGGGGCAAAACTGCAAAATTTTCAAAACGATCGGGCGAAAGAATTGGATTTGCACAAACCGATGACGGATGCCGAAGTCGCGGCTGCACTTCAAAAGATAATGACCAATCCAAAGCCGATACCCACCCCCGCGGCCAGATTGGAAAAACTTAGGTCGGAAATTGCAAAGCTGGATATTCAGTATCGGTAATTTATCTTGACAATCAAATTATTTGTGCGAAGATTATTCTCGTGTCTGCCACTACAAAAAGCAATTTGAGCGCGCTAAAAAAAATGCTTGTAAAAATGCAGGCTGATCCTGGCGCTGCAAGCGTTATTAAATTTAATACCAAAAACCAGATTATTTATTCCGAACGGTTTTCCACGTATATAAGTCCGGCGATTATGAATATGCGGTTGCTTTCCGTTTTTGATGAACTGAATTCCGCCGGAAAGAAGATACATAATCATAATGCTTGGAATTACAATTCGCTCCGCGAAATTTTTGAATTGCCCAAGCAGGGGGTAAAAGACTCTCTAAGGGAACTGGCGTTTTCCTACAAAATTCCCGAAGGTCATATTTACGTCAAAAACAAGGAACCGATCCCGGGGCAATTGTTCCCCGTAGAGCAGATATATATTTCTGCCCATGCGTGTCAGATTTTGGTCGCAAAACTGTTAAAGCAAAACAGTGACTTTTTTTCCCAGATGCGCCTTGGCTTTGCAAAGTGTTATTTTTGGTTTAATGATCCTGATTATGAATATGTTCTTCATCTGACATGGTGCTGGGTGTCTGCGGAAGATTTGACGCCGAAATTCAAAGATGCGAGATTATGCCTGGCGCGCACAATCGCGGCGATCATGGGCGTCAAGACATATGACAAGGAAGTTTCCAAAATCATACAAGACTGGGTTTATGATTCCTTGTTCGCGTATATTCGTGTGAATGGCGGCCAGCCGTATTCCTTTTATTACCAATACCGGGATGCCATTGAAAAATTCGGATACAGCGATGTAGAAGAATTTTTCGGCGGCAAAATAATCACTCGTCATAAGAAAGACGACGGATACGCCCAGAAAATGCCGGGCAGTTTTATATCGCCCCATGCCATGTTTTTGCTGACATGCGCCATGTCAGATTTTTGCGCATGCGTTTACGATATATCGCGCCGCAAGGAAATTAAAGATCGGGCGACCGCGCTTATTGGCGCCTGCTATGATATATTCGCCGGCCAGGCGCCGATAAACAGCTTTGAAGATATAAAGTTTTTCGCCGCCGAATATTTCACGGTCTTTCGCGCGGAACTGGACGCGTTCATGAAAGAACGGCACAGGCGGCGCCCGCCGTTGTTTTTTGATGCGGCCACCGTATCGCCCGGAAAGATTTTAAAAGAAATGGAACGCGATTCGGATTTTTCAAAAGATGTTTTATTTGACGATGAAGAACGGTGGTGCAGGGAATACCGCCAATGTGACGAGAGAAAATTATTCGCCGCGCACAAGGAATACGCTGTCGCGCCGAACGAGGAATTGGCAAAGGATATAACAAAGCTTGAACGGCTTATAAGCGACTCTTGCGAAGCGTTGTATGGAATAAATTTCCAAGGATATGTCGCGGTGCCCGATGTCCTGAACGGCAGCGCGTTCGCAAAGCGCGATTTGTTCGGAAAAAATCCCGTGCCGCAAGGCGATGCGCCGATCGGCGCGCCGGCGTTCCCGCCATCCGCTGCGGGCAAGGAATTCTTTATCGCGCCCGGGACCAATATTCCGAACGGAATTCCGTTCGCTTGCCGCGAATACACGGACAAAAAAGACGGCAAGGAAAAAAAATACTACACTTATTCCGCGGCCGGAAATCTGGAATCGGTAAATCCGCTGATAGCCGCGCCGACAAAATTAAACAAGCGCGGCTGGCCCACGAATGCCGACGCGAATTTCGGTTTTTGCAACTTTTTATATGAATCCGATAATTTGTCGCTGGAAGAACAGACGGCGCAAGCCGCGCGGCTGGTATCCATCGGCGTCGTCAACCGCGTCGTATTTTCCGGCGGAAAATCCCTGCATATGCGCGTGACCATAAAAAACGCGCCAAAAAGCCGCGATGAATACAAGTGGCTGTTTCGCCATATCGCCGAAACTTATGATATCAAAGGCATTGATTATCAATGCGGCAACAACGGGCGCCTGACCCGCCGGCCGAACGCATCCCGCATAGACAGACCCGGCGCGCCCGGGCAGACGCTGATTCATAATTCCGACGTCGTTTTGGATTTGAACTGGCGCCCGATGTATACAAAATATTTGATGGAACAAATGAACAACGCGCGCAACGCAAAGCAATTTTACAAAGACGCCGGCGATGACATCGGTTCTTTCATTAATAATTATGTGAAAAAACATCCAGAGAAAAATATTGATTTGTCATTCGGGCAGGGGTTAGGACACAGTTCCGGAACCATCCTTATCGGCGCGGCGAAAAAGGCGAACTTTGCTGGCGCGCAGATAGACGCGTGGCTTTGCGCAAATTGCGAACGGTACGAGGAATTGATTGACGCATGGAAAAGGTTGTTAAGATAGCGGCACGGAAAGATTTGGGAATGCGCGCAAAATGTCGTTCGTCTTGTCTATCTTGTCGCGCACAGCCATGAATTGTTCTTTCTGCGCTTTGTTTAAGTCGTCTATGCGCGGAAACGTCACCGTCATCGGATTCACATGCACGCCGTTCTTTATGATTTCGTAATGCAGGTGCGGTCCGGTGGACAACCCGGTCGAGCCGACGTATCCGACAATCTGGCCCTGGGACACCGATGTTCCGACATTTACGCCCGATTGGAACCGCGACATATGCGCATACAGGGTTTCGAACCCGTTGGCATGGCGCAGCTTTATAAAATTCCCATGGCCCGAATTGTATCCGCGCGCCACGACCTTGCCGGCGCCGGCGGCCGGAATCCTGGTTCCTGTGGCGGCGCGAAAGTCAACGCCCTTGTGCGCGCGGGTAAAGCCCAGCACCGGATGCTTGCGGTTCATATTGAATTTGCTGGAAACGGACGCCCCGTCGATCGGCGTGCGTTTCAGCGATTTTATCGCGCCCTTGCCGTCAAAGTCATAGAATCCGAATTTTCCGTCCGATTTTTCAAACCGATACATGTCCAGTTTCCCGCGGCGGTCAAGATGGGTGTCAAAGGATACGTAAATCACGCGGCCGCCGTCAATCACACGCCCATCCACCAGGTTTTCTTCGTATAAAACCACGAATTCCTGGCCTGGCTGGATGTCGCGCTCGAAATCTATTTCAAACGCCAAAAGGTTGATTATTTCATAAACGGTTCCGATTGGTATGCCTGCTTCTATCCCTGTTTGGGAAAATACGCCGCCGCTGGGAATTTTTCCGAACTTGCGCGCGATATGCGTGTCCTTTTTAACCTCTATGACCTGGGCCGACCATTTGCCATCCGTGCAGTTTAATTCCACGCGTTTCCAAGGGCCCGACGTAAAAACGATTTTATCAACAGGCGATTCCTGTGAAGGACGAACAAATGTCAGATGGTCCGCGCCGGCGCGCAACGACGACACGCCGCAGTCGGTTTTCAGCATCGCGGCGATTGCGTTCGCTTCTACCCCGGACAGATTCTGCGCGGTCAAAAGCTTGGACAGAGTATCGCCGGATTGGACGGCCACAATGGTTTCATGCGGCGGATTTATGATTTTTCGCGTGCCGGGAAACGCGAATAGCGCAATGACGGTGATCGCGGCCAGAATGGCAATCCAGATGATTATATTTGTAATGTTTGCTTTTTTCATAGGCTGGATTATAATCTGTTTGTGAAATTAAATCAAGCGTTTGAAATTTTGGCAAAATCCGGCAATGCGCATGACGCGCGCATCGTGTTGGATTGGATTTTGTCGAAATGCGATATACGAAAACATATGTCCATTATTTCATATCTGGTATTTCGTATTTCGGTTTCGCGCGCGGCATGGAAACTGCGGCGCGGCATTCCGGTTGCAAAAATCGTCGGGAAAAAATGGTTTTATGGGTTGGAATTCGAAACGGGTGGGGCGACGCTGGATCCCCGCCCGGATAGCGAAATATTGGTAGAAGCGGTTTTGGGTTATGTGTCATCCCGGGGCATCGGCGCATTTGCGCCGATGGACCCGGGATCTGGTCAAGACCAGGCATTAAAAAATATTTCCGATAGAAAAAATATTTATAATTCCCAGCCCCACCAGGTCCCGGATAATTTTTCGCATTCTGCGAAAAATTTCCGGGATGACACTTGCATCCTGGACCTGGGGACAGGCACAGGTTGTTTGATTTGTTCTATAATAAAGAATATCCCGAATGCGACCGGAATCGGGATTGATAAATCCATGCGCGCATGCCGGGTCGCCCGGAGAAATGTTCGGAATCTGGGATTGGATGACAGGATAAAAATAATAAGAAAAGATTTCAAATCACAAATCATAAATCACAAATCACAATTTGACATTATCATATCCAACCCCCCATACATCGCGACGGGCGATCCGCAGGTGGACGCAGGCGCGCGGCATGATCCAAAGATGGCGCTGTATGCCGGCGCGGACGGGCTTTCTGCTTATCGCGCTATTGCGAAATCCGTGCGGCGGCTGTTAAAGCCGGGCGGGCAAATATTCCTTGAAATCGGTGCGGACCAGGGTAACGCTGTGCGTGAAATTTTTGCGGCGAACAGTTGGAAATTTGCATCCGCGCACAATGATCTGGGCGGAATAGAACGCGTATTGGCGTTTGAATAAACGTGTCATCCCGGAATTTTTGCGGAACGCAAAAATATCCGGGATCTGGTGGGGTCGGTGGCGATAAAGCCGTGCTATCGGAAACAATTATGATTCCAATCCCCACCAGGTTCCGGATAAATTTTTCATGAATGAAAAATTTTCCGGAATGACACATTAGATAATCACGAATTTTCTCTCTTTTATTAACATGCCATTTATGATAAAATATTTTGCAATAAGAGAGAGTATGAAAATCAAGAACTTTGTTTTGCCGTTTATTGTTTTTGCCGCGTTTGCCGGACCGTCTTTTTCAGAAAAAGCGCCGGCAGTATCATATGCGACCATCGCGCCCCGCCTGGACGTGGCGCCGGTTTCCATTACGCCGCTGCCAAAGTTGGGGCCTATTGTCATTCCGCCATCGCTTGATGATATGGAGCGTGTGTTGAAAACCCAGAAACAAGCGTTGAAAGATGCCGAAAAAGAATTGCGGACGGCCCAAGGAATGCCCGGTGCGACCGAAGATCAGCGCAAAACAAAAGCCGATGCCGCCGCTGTGGCGCAAAATAACATCAATCAAGCAAATTCAAGCATTGAAACCTTGAACCAAAAGATAAAAGAAAAAAAAGACGCCGACAAGCTGACTGCGGCAGAGAAAAAAACGGCTGACAAACAGGATGCAGCGACAGAAAAGGCGAAAAAGGATTTTGCGGCGGCGTTAACCAAGGCGGAAAACACATACGAAAAGAATATTAAAAATATTAAGTCTGATGTTGAAAAAGCGGTGAAAGCGGGCATATGAAAAAATGTATTTTGATTTTTTTCGCACTGTGTGTTCCCGGATTTGCTTTCGGGGAAGGGGTGGATTTTTCCGCCCAGGATGCCGCCCTGGCAAAAGCCAATAAAGAATATGAAGATACTGTTAATAAGCTGATTGAACAATATTCTAAATATCTGGATAACGACACCATAAAAGCAGCCATTGATAAGAGGGATCAATCCATAGTGACTGCGTCCGACAAGATCAAAGATGCAAAGAATGGCGTGACTTCTGGTGAAGAAAGTGAAGAATCAGATCCAAATAACAAAAAACCGGACGAAACAAAACCAGATGATGCTGTCCCGCCGCAAACTGGCGCGGATGTGGAAAAAGAAAATGAAAAATATTTCGATCAGACAAGGGCGGATGATCTAAAACAAAAAGCGGCAGAGGCAAAGGCACGTGAACAATCGACTGCGAACAAGCTGATCGGGGCCGCGGCGATCGGTGCGGCGGGCATCGGCGGCATGAACTATTTCCAAGGCGCAGCAGAAAAGAAAGCAGACGAAGACTCAGCGGCGGACATCGCAGCATATCTGTCCACAATAACCTGTGAAATATCCGGCCGTGGCGGCAAGATCAGACGTGGAGAAACAGGCGCAGCGCCGGGATTTTCGAATCCTGCGCGGGCGGTTGAATTAAAGTCGGAATATATAAGAATTGCGGACAAGACCCGCTCTGCGAAAGAAAACCTTGGGATGCCTGCGGGGATAGAGTCGGAATTAATTGTGGATAAATCATCATTGTATGATTATGGAGAAAACGGGGCAGGCGGCAAGACAGCGAACCGGTTTGATACAGCGCAAGAACGCCTGGATTCTGGCGAAGCAGCGTCAAAGATGAAGACTGGTGCGACAACTGCGCTTGTTGGTATAGGTGTCGGTCTTGTTGGAAATCTTGCGGTGAACGAGATTTTCCCGAAACTGGGCCAGGGCGATATAGAAAAATACGGCGGGAAAAAGCAAGAAAATGTAACCCAAGAGAAATTCAAGACGACATATAAAAATGCCCAGAATGTATATAATGCGGAATGCACGGGCGATTATGTCAAAAGAACAGAATGCGTCCAGTTGAATCAATCCCTGAAAGAATACAAGTGATGTTTAAAAAGATTGCTTCTTTTATTATTTTTACCTTTGCGCTTTCCAGCGTCGCGCATGCGGCTGCGGTTGATATAGAGGAAGCGGATAAAATTTTGAAAAAACATACAGAAGCTGTGTGCGAATTAAAGGAAAAAAAATATGATGAAAGCAAAGGCGTTTGCGCGGCTAAGAACGCTGGCGGTATTATTGAACAAGTTACCGGCGCCGTCACCGATAATAATTTATTGAGCACATTGGGCGGGGCTATTCCTGGGGCGGACGGTCTGCTTGGTTCCGGCGGTGATCAGGAAAATCAAAATGAATCAGATGAAAATGTGATCGCACAGAATTTGATAGACGAAGGCGCAAAAGCATGCGAATTTTTAAGTGAAGAATATGTAAATCGAGAATTGGGCCCCAAATTTACACCGAATATAACTTGCACCAATGATCGTAGCGAAATAGTAACCAGAGAAAATGGTTTTACGAAAATCATGCATTGCACTTTGGCGGACGGAAGCGGACAAATTCGTCAGATGTTTGCATGTGAACAAAATACAGCAAATGTTGAGCAAGTAATATCATCAAATACCCCAAAAGAAGAAAAACCTGTATCGGAACAAATGATTGATGCAGTGTTTGCAAAGCAGTTTGAAGAAGCAAAAAATTTGATAACAGAACACCCTGATATAATAGATTATCAAGATTCTGCCAGGGGGACCGCGCTTTTTATTGCAGCCCGGCATTGTAATATGGATTTCATAAATTTCTTGATAGATAATGGCGCTGATGTGAATAGCAAAGGAACTTATGGATTTTCTGCTATAAGAGAGGCGGCATATTACGAATGCAAGGATGCTGTGGTAAAATTAAAAGAGAAAGGCGCGAGATTGGATGACAAGGACAGCTGGGGGCGGAGCGTTTGCGCGCAAGCAAAAGCGAATCAAGTCAGGGCTGATATAATGAAAGAATTAGGCTGTTAAAAAAATCCGCCGGACGGCGGATTTTAATTTTCCGGAACTGTTACCGGGGCGGGGATCGGCGCGGTCTGTGATGGCGCGACCAGTTCCTGGCGCAATTCGGATTCTTGGGCCGCTTTGTTCGTTTTGGCAACCACGATCGCCAGCGCCGCGCACAAGATAAAAAATATAGTGGCCAGAACAGCGGTCGCCCGGGTCAGAAAGTTTCCCGCCGATGCGCCCGTCAGCGCGCCGCCGAACATGCTGGCGGCGCTGCTGCCTGACATGCCGGAACCTTCGGATTTTTGCAATAATATCACGCCGATCATCATAACGGCGATAATTATAAGCAATGTAAGAAGAACGGAAAACATAGAAATCCTTTATTTTGCCTCAATATACCCCTGCATACGGCAAAATGCAAGCATATTTGTTATGTTTTTATATAATTCTTGACTATTTATAATATAGTGCTACATTTTTTAAAGCCAAAAGGGGTTCAAATGAAAAAAATGATTCTTGCTGTGTTGTTTGTTGCTTTCGCGTTTTCATCCGCCCATGCGTCTTGTCGTTATGACGGGGGCTTTACTTATAATAATTGCGCCGCGCGGGACAATAAATGCGACAAACGGCCCCGGGTTTTCAATCATGCGCCGGCATACGTCAGGGTAAAAACCAAGACAAAAGTCGTAAATTATTACCAAACATATGTTCCGACAGCGTTTCTTTGGCAGCAAATAATAATTTTATAGCATAAAAAATTGGGAATTCAATCCGCCGCAAAAAAATCCGTTAACATGGTAAAATCATCTGCATAAAAGGGGAAAATTTATGCAAGAAATTTTATCTTATTACGGAACACGGGTTGTCGAATTGCTAAGCGCCTTTCTGGTAATTTTGATCTTTGTAAAAATCTTTGGCATGAATTACCAGCTGAAACAGATGACGGCGCTGGATTTGATCATCAACTTTATCCTGGGTGCGATACTTGGCGGATTTATAACGAACGACAGGCTGTCGACGTTCAATTTTTTCATAATAATGTCTATTTATATCGCGATGGTATATGTCGTTACCTTTGTCACAAAAAAGACGGGCTGGGGCCAGCGTCTGCTGATAGGTTCTCCGAAGATCATAATACAGGACGGCAAGGTGGACGAAGAAATGATAAATCGGCTGAATTTGTCCGCGCATGAAATCGCGGCCGCATTGCGCCGCCAGAAAATACATTCATTAACCGAAGTCAAAATGGCGCAGATAGAGCCGGGCGGCGATCTGACGGTTGTAAAAAAGGGCGACCAGAATTATTCCATAGTTCTGATGGACAACGGCATAGTTGACGAGCAGGCACTGCGCGATATTAAAAAGAACGACGCGTGGCTGAAGAAAAAGCTGAAAGAAAAAAAGATAAAGAATGCGGACGATGTTTTTATCGCCCAATGGCACAATGGCCGGCTGCACATTGTCCGAAAGTCATGACCTGCGGGGCAATCAAGGCAAGTGCGCGGGCCTTAGAATATCTTGCGGCCGCTGATAAACATGTTCTTTACGGATTTTCCCTGGATGAATATTTTCCGTATTGAATAGACGGAATGCCACAGGTTTTTTATAATATACTTGTATGCGCCGATAATGACGTTTTCATCGCCACCATAGCCCATGGTTATGTCGTTTGTTCCTGATCCGGCCGGAACGATACAGGTCATTTTGGTGTCGGACAGCAACTTCAGATCGTCGCAAAGATTTTCGCCTATTTTTACAACGGGCAGATTTTGAAATCTTGCGCTGTCGATGGCGTGGTTTTGCGCAATTTCCGCATCCGTCAGCTGGCGGTTGTAAATTCTGATTGAAAAAACCAAAGTGCCGGTCGCATATTCGTTATTCGTTGTTTTTCCGATATAGAATCCGCCGGACGTGCACGTGTTTTTGTTTTTATTGGAATTGGTTCCGAAGAGAACGCCGTTGAAATAACCGCGGCGCCCGACAGTATTGTCATATGTTATGGCAATGTTTCGAACGGGATTGTCGGACGTCGGGACGCAAAAATCGAAATCATTGGACCACCAATAATGGCGAAAGCATTGATTCGTTAACGTCGCATTCAGAAAGCGTGTATTGTTTGTCTGGCTGCCGGCGCCATTGCATCCCCATCCCAATAAACCGCCATCACCAAGATTCTTGCTTTGTCTTGGATCCCAGACCAGTTCGATGGTATAGCTTTCGTTCCCGAACGGCAGACCAATCATGTTCAATGCGGTATTTTGGAAAAAGCGGTTGTCGCCGAGCTTGAATCCTTTGGCCGTCCATTTGGCGTTTCCCAAAGCGCCGCTAAACGTCACGTTGTTGTTGTTTCCGGACAGGTCTTTCCAAACCAGCGTGTCGGTTGAATGGTTTTCATCCCCCAGGCCTTGGTTGTCGATCCCGTCATAATGGGCGACCAATCCGTCGGAAACATAACTGTTGATAGAATGATATGGAAAATTCGAACCTGTGACCGTCAGAATATTGCCGCCGGATTCTATTCCGGATAAAGGTATTATTGCGGCAATTATAAGATTTTCGACCATTGACATGAAAACGAATTACTCTGGTATGTAAACCAAGACATTTGGATGGGCGGCGGAATATGCGGCGGCCTCGGCTTCGTTTGATTTTTGAACAAATTGCGCGTTCAGTGCGCTTCGCACGGCGCCGGTTGTCGGATATGTCGTCGTGGTTGTGGAATCGCCGACATCGGTCGCGCGGTTGCCGACTTGTTCCGCGCCGTCCAAAGTGTCCTTTACCGCCTTGGCGCTGGGATACTGGTCGTCCGTTGCGGCCGCGGTGATTCCCGTGCCGCCGCCGGATATTGATTTTACCTTGTTCGCGTCCGTCTCGGCCGAATAATTGGTTCCGTTATAATTGTATTTGATCTGGGGCGCGGCATGCGCGTTGCCGGCCGCGGCCAAGACCATGGCGCCGAATATTGCTGTGAACAGTTTGCCTGTATTCATTTCTTTATCACAATTAAAACACTCGATACAGCCTTTGCCGTATCGGGTGTTATGAATTTGCTGAAAAATTTACTTGCGCCGGTTATCGGACAAGATGACTCCTCTCTCTCTCTCTCTCTCTCTCTCTCTCTCTCTCTCTCTCTCTCTCTACGTTTCCGCGGGATCCAGCAATTTTAACGTTATTGGCCATGGTGCAAAAACCGTGCGTGCTGAAAACAAACGCACTGGGAACCTGGGCGGAAAAAAGCGATCTGAAATTCATTATTGTATTCTCTGATGAGAATTCTATCATATTTTCGCCGCTTTTTGAACCATAAATATTTCAAAGGATATATGAAAGGAAAGCAATGTTAAATATTGCGAATGAATTTGTGAAAAACATATGCGTGACAACAATTTTTGGCGCGCCCAGAAGGATTCGAACCCTCAGTCTTCTGATCCGTAGTCAGATGCTTTATCCAGTTAAGCTATGGGCGCTTGCCAGGGGGCATTTTATATCATTCCCGACAAAAATCAAGGGATTTTTTGGCAATTATACGGATAGCTACGCAAACATCTAAAATCGACATCTAGTCGCCGGTAATTCGTGGTTTTTTTATAAAAACAGCGGACTTCTGCATATTTCAAGATTGTAAATAATTAAACCGTAATGTAATGCGAAAACAGTAATGTCAGCTAAAAATCTGCTGTTTTTCACACAACTTGCAAATCATAAATTATGTGATAGCCTCAAGCTTATGAACAGAAAAAGAATTATTTCACTATATAATTCGATAGCAAAAGCTTATGACGGGGCCATAGGGACCTCCGAACACATTGATGAATTTGCGAAGCATATAAAACCAAAGTCGCGAATTATAGACATAGGTTGCGGACCTGGCAATAATGCTGTTTATCTGTCAAATCTTGGTCATGATGTTACGGGTGTTGATTTGTCCGACGAGATGTTGAAACTTGCGAAAGCAAAAAATTCCAATGCCAATTTTATTAAACAAGATATTGAGAAATTGGATTTCCCGCAGAATTCTTTCGATTGTGCTGTTGCAAGAAACTCACTTTGCTGCATTTCAAAGAACAAAGTTCCAAAGTGTCTTATGGATATTCACAAAATCATAAACAAAGACGGCTTTCTCTTTCTTGGCATGGCGGAAGGTGTTTCCGGCGAAATATCATTCCCCGAGACTTTTGATCCAAAGTTGCTAACTGACTTGAATGTAGTATCGCAAAAGGAAATTGAAGGTTTATTACAAGATGCCGGCTTTACAGTTATGAAGAAATATAAAGAGCCTGATGAAGAATGGCCCGGCATTAATAAGTTTTTTGCTATTGCCAAAGTGGTAAAGTCGCGGTGACAGAAGGTTTTTTGCCAACATTACAGGGCAAGCATTTACATTACAGGATTTTTAGTTACAACCTTAAAGGCGCCGAAATCCGTTATTCTTTAAATTTAGACGCAAATTTCAGCAGCAGATTTTATACATTAGGATTTGGCATTTTGACTTCTTGCGTAGCTAGTCGTATAATTACCGATTTTTTGGCAATCGGTATGTGTAAAAATCGCAGAACCCACTGGTTATTGATTAAATTGCGTTGATTTGCGCGCGGCGGATGCCTGGATCATCAGGTCAAACAATGAATTCGCCGCTGATTGCGTTGACGGCGTGCTGCCGCCGGAATTGCCGGCGCCGCCCGTCACAAAGCTGCTGGCGCCGCGGATCGCGACAATTCTGTTCGGCAGATCGGACGCGTCGTTTCCGCATTCTATGAAATAATCATTCGCGGAATACTGTTTGCCAAAGCAATTTCCATTCTGCACGGCGACCCACCCGTCCGCGGCAAGCTGTGCGCACGTTGGCTGGGGGCCTGTGGTGATTTCTCCATTCGTCAATGTTTCCGTCGGATTCTGCAATACGCCGGCACAATAAATCTTTGCCTGGGTCCCGTTTACAAGCGCGTATGCGCCGCCCCCGGCTGTCCGCCGCGCGCCATAGCATCCGTCACCCGCAAAGAACAAATCCGTGTCAAAATCCACCTTTATTCCGGTGCCGGCCATGAGAGTCGTTTTGGAAACAGGTGCCGGGTCGTTATGCGAGCCGGTTGAAAAGGCATCCGGACAAATTATTTTCATTCCCCAACAGTTTGCATTCGCGTCCCACATGCCGGCGTCGAATCCCGCGCCCATAGACGGATAGCATTTCGTCGGGCTGAGCTGGCAAATAGTAGGCTGCAGCCACCAGGGCGTTGCCGCTTGGGCTGCGGAACAGAAAACAAAAAACGAAAAGTAAAAAGCAAACAGTTTGGTTTTTAGCATGGATCTCTCTTATCTAAGGATTTTACCAGAAAAAAGCGTATAGTTCAATACGAGAAATTATTTTTCCCGCAGGTTGCTTTATTAAACATCAGATTGGCATACCATGCGATATCCATAGTCTCCATCAGGGAGCATTACCGAGTATCCATCATCGCATTTACAACCATTTTTGTCAGTAAGACAATTAGTTGTTGTTCCGGGGCTAGACAAACAAGCTTGTTCGGCATGAGAGTGGTCGGGGCAATCTGTGGCGCGACATGTATTATAATTATTTTGTTTATATGCATCTGTGTCGCATCTGCAAAACTGTTTGAAACAGCCCCCGAGCAGGTATTCATCTCCCCCATTCGCTTCCGTGCAAGTTGCATCAAATGATGATGCGCTTCCACACTCCACTTTCTTGCATGCCCGCACACCGTTGGTAATATCTATTATGTGATCGCTTTGGCATTTGCAATCTTTTTTCACGCATCCGGCCAGTTCCCCGTTGGCACCATTGGGGGCCGGGCAATCTGTGGCATCGTCCGATCCGGATGGACATTGCCGCAGTATGCAAGACACTGGTGTATTTGGTTCTTCCGGAACGTCTAGCTGATAACCATCATCGCATCTGCAATCTTTTACCACGCATCCATGGTCGTCGCCGTGTCTCCCCTGTGTCGAACAACTGGTGTCCACTATGATATGGTCGCCGTAACTGATGCAAATGGCTACATCTTTTTCGACGCATGTCTTTGAAGCAGGGTCATACGAATCCGTATTTGCACAGCATTGCTGTATGCCGTATTCATCCGTATATCTCTCGCCGGAATTGGCCAGGTCGCAGCTGTTCGCCAAACATATGCCCCAGTCATGGTCCGCATTAACATCAAGCGCGAACGATACGGATAAAATTTCAGTGGAATCGTCTTTGGGACGTTTATCCAAATCATTCGTCCAATCGCCGGATACGTTTTTGCATTCCGCGCGCAGCAATTTTTCCATTTCGCGTTTCGTGGTATCCATAATGCGGTTGACCGCGGTTTGGACGACGGACGGCAGCGGATCTTCTGGCTGGACACTGGGCCGGACACAGTTTTCACGCGCGTATTTCGCCAGCTGGGCGTATACGGAATCCTTGCTGCAATCATCCGATGATGCGCCGGACTGTTCGCAGACATACGAACCCGGCTTGCGAATGCGGCAGTCATACGGGAATCCGTGCAATGTGTCAGACTTTAAAGTGCAGATGTTGCGAATGTATTGGTCCAGATATTTCTCGCAAGATTCGGATACTTTCAAGCTGCCTACGTTGAACACAAAATCCGTCAGTTCTTTCAATCCGCTTGCGCCGCCGTAAAGATTGGAACACGCGTCAAGCTTTGTCTTGCACATCGCTTCGGCTGTTTCGATAGTTTGGCCCAGCAAGGATTGGCGGTCCATGTTTGAAAAGTCCTTTAACTTTTGCGTCTGCGCGTCATAGCATTCGTTAACGACGGATATGCATTCATCTTTGACCGCACGGATTCGGTTTTGCTGGCCCTGGTATATTTCGACCAAAGCCTGGCGCATGAATTCATCCCATACGTCCGCCGATATGTCGCGGCAAGTGTCCAGCCCGCGCTTTGCGAATTCCTTGTTCTTTTCCAACAGCGACACGAAAAGCCTGTTTGCCGAATTGCTTAGAGTATCGCCGGTCAGCGAAATTTGATTTTCAAGATTGAAAAAGCTGGGGCTGTAAATCGGTTCCCCCGTGGCATATACCAAATACATGCCGGTGACATCCAGACAATGGACGAATTCCGGGCCGCACGCGGGATCTTCGGTGATATCTTTGCGAACCTGGGCGATGCATTCGTTGACTGCCGCGGAATTGTGGACGTTGTAATTTTCCAGGCGCGCCTCGCTCATCACGCGTTCTGTCTTGCGGACGTCGCCCGCGGTTTGGATTCTTTTCCCTTCCAGTGCGGCGGATATTACGTTGCAGTCCTGTTCTATATACATGCCGTATGCGCTGACGACCATGTTCATTGTTGGGGTGCGCGGGCATGCGTCAGCCGATATGGACGCGCATTGGGCGTGAACCTGTTCGTAAAGTTTCCTGCCTTCTAGATTCGCGATATCGCCGCTGCCTATCAAGTCCGAAGAAGACCAGATCGCATTGATGTTTCCGGCGATGTCAAGGGTGCCTTTGGTGGACAGGGACTGAGATTTCGCATTATTCAAAACGCTTGAAATTCCGGCAAGATTTTTCGTGGCGTCGGATTTGTCGTATTTTTGCCCGGTCGCCGCGGCGTATTCGCCCGGCGTTGCTTTCAGCATTGCCGCGACTTCCTGGGCGGTTTTGGTAATCGCATCGATATTGTATTCCGCAAAGTCTTGCAAAAGTCCGGCGGATTGTTTCAGCTTTCGTTCTTTTTCGCGGATTTCATCCAAGCGTCCGGAACACATGCAGCGGCGGTACACGTCGTCTTTGGCCGCGCAGAATTGATCCATGCATGTAAAGTAAACATCGCGGCATGCGTTATACCCGTCGCCCATTGTCGAAGTTGTCGGAACCAACGCCGCGCGCGCCGCGATGTTGGTTCCGACAACTTCGCGTGCAGCGTGAGGTGCGGTACGCACGGCGCTGTTTGTTGCCGCGCGGGGTGCGGTCGCATTGTTTTTCGCAGATCTGGCGTTGGTTGGCGCCGCCGTTGCCGCGGCGCGTGTGGCAACGGCCGCGCTTCGTGCGGAAACGGCCGCTGTCGCCGGGCGTTCCGTGGCATTGCGCGCAGTTGTCGCCACGGTCGCGGCCGCGCGCGGCTGGGCGGTCGTGGCGCGCGGATTTTGCGCCGCGGCCAGACAATGCGCGGAAATCGACATGGCAGATAAAAAGATAAGAATTTTTCTCATACTCTATGAATTTGATTCTAGCTTATTTAATTATTGCGGGGCAAGAGGAAAAATAGTGGATTGCGCCGATCGCCACCCGCCCGCACCGGCACGAACCGCCCGCACGATTATATCCTTGATTTTTTCAATTTTTATGGATACTATTGTCCGCATAAAATAAAGGTTTTTTATGGCAAGAGACGAAGTTATAACTTTCAGCGGTGTGGTTGTGGATAAAATGCCCAACACAATGTTTCGCGTCCGGTTAGAAAATGGGCACGAGATTGTCGCGACCGTGTGCGGCAAGATGCGAAAAAATCGCATCTGGGTGAACGTTGGCGAAAAGGTCCAGGTTGAAATGACCCCGTATGATCTGGACAAGGGCCGCATAACGCGCGCCGAACGCAATCGCGCGCCCGCGCCGACCGACGCTGTGCCGACCGAATAAAAAAATCCGCCGGACGGCGGATTTTTTTATTAAAACCGAAAGTTAAAATGTCGGCCTGCGCTGTCGCGCAACGATCGAAATTTCAATTTTTAACTTTATTCTTTTAACTTTTTCTGATAAAATTAACACGTACCAACATCGGGGATAAGAGATGAAGAGATCAATAACGGCAATGCTGCCGGCGTTTTCCGTATTACTGTTTTTTTGTGCGTCCGCTGCGGACAATACCGATACCGCGCGCGTCGGCGTCCGTCCTGCTATTGCGGACAATCGTGTGACCACGGTTGTCGCGGGGGTAAGCATGCATTCGCAGAACGAGGAAGAGAAACAAGAAATAAAACCGGATTTCAGCGGTAAAAAAGCCGAAGAACCGGTGACCGGCAGCAGTGAAGAATGCCGCGCGCCATACCGCGACTGTATGGATCAGTTCTGTCTGATGGACGCGTCAGAAGGTGAACGCTGCAGCTGTTCCGGCAATATCGCGCGTTCCAAGCCGCTGATTAAAGAAATCAACGATATCCAGGCCGCCGCCGAAAAATTGTTCGGCGAAGGCGTCGAGCGCGAAAAGCTGGGCGCGAAAGCCGTGCTGGTATTCGGGCAAAGCGAGAAAGCGAAAAAAAGCGGCATTGACTTTATGTCTTGGGTTTACGGTGGCGGCGACGGCGTATCGCTGGACGAAGATATGGACATTGGCGACGATCTTTACGCGATGGCGTATGAATCATGCAGCCGCCATTTAAAAGCATGCGGCAAAGACGCGAAAATGGAAGAAATGCTTTATGAGCGGCAGATTACCGCAGACTGCAAATCATTCACGACATTCTTGGACGACCAAAAGAAAATTGCGTCGGGCAACAAAACCGCCGCGGACAAGGCCGTGCGCGCGGCAAGATTCGAAATGCTTGACACCACCAACAAATATAATCGCGGCGAATGCCTGATCACGTATAAAAACTGCATCGCGGACAAGGGCGGATGCGGCGCGAATTTTGAAAACTGTCTTGACGCGGAACTTTTGGCCCGGCGCGCGAATGCATGCGACAACGTGCTTGACCAATGCATGGCCGTTAAAAAGTATGTTTTGGAAGACTGGACCGCGGAATCCAAGATGGTTCTGGCGGACGCCGCGGAATACGCGGACAAAAACCGTCGCGGAACATGCTTTGCACGGATCCAGGCATGTTTGGAAGATTCTTGTTCGCCCACGACGAATTCACAATGTCTGGATAATGTGAACATCGCCGCCGGCGTGTGTCCGGTCATAAACGAATGCAATACTTTGGTGCCTGGAATCAAAACATCCATTAATGACAAGCTTGGATTCCTGCGCGTGCGGTTCTGCCAGAACGACATCGACAAATGCTTGCAGGAAAAGTGTGGCGCGAATTTCACCAATCCTGCGTGCGTTGGCAAAAAGCCGCGCGATATCGTCGCACTGTGCCCACAGAACATGTTCCCAAGCTGCAAGGGTCAGACGCAGTTTGACGTGATCGTGTCCAGCACATTGCTGCAAATGGATTACCAGATGATGCAGGGCTGCATCAACTATTTCAGCGACGCGCTGGGCCGCGTATGCGGAACGGATATGTCATGCTTGCCGTCGGACGATCAGATTTCGGCCATGAAAAAGTCTTCTGCCATCGTGGATTGGCGCGCGAATGCGGACAAGGAAGTGGACAATTTCTTCAAACAGTTTGAAAAAGATACGACTGTGACGCAGTGCAGCGGCAACGGACTGGGCAAGAACGTGTTCACCACGGCAAAATTGCTGGCCAAGGTTTCGGCCGAGGGCCGCGCCCAGCGCGCGTATCAGGCAAAAGTGGTGGAATTGGCCCGCAAAGAAGATTTGAATGATGCCAAAGCCGCGTGCGAAAAAATGAAATCGGATCACAAAGATACGGACAATGTCTGGATCGCAAGCGTTCACTTTGAACCGTCTTTGCGCAACTGTCACATCTGCCGCGTTCAAAAAGTATGCGAAGTCGGCGGCGAAGAAAAAGGCGCGTCGGCGATGAAGGGTGCGGCCGGCGGACTGGCCGCGGGCGCGTCGGCCGGAACAATGGTAACGCCGGGATGGGGCACGGCGATCGGCGCGATTGTCGGCGGCGTTGGCGGGGGGCTGATGGGAATGATGTCCGGCGGCACGAAAGAATTCTGCCAGGAACTTGAATCCTGCGAGGACGTAAATATGTAAAATCAATCATAATGGCGCATCTGCGCGCATTCACCGACCCTCGTGTATGTCCAATACACGTCGGGTCTGCGAATCCACGCATCTACACCATCCTGATTGATTTTTAGGAGAGAGAGAAAAAATGAAGAAAATATTATTTGTCGCAATTTCTTTTTCATTGCTTATTTTTGACGCGCATGCGGCCCCTGTTACCGCAAAGAAAACGTCCGTTATCGCAAGCGGCACGACCATACGCCAGAAAGTCCAGCCAACGGGACTGTTTTCCCAAGAATGTTACGACAATTATTTCGGATGCATGGATTCGTTCTGCACTTCCGACAATGAATCCGGCGGTGCATGCGCATGCAGCGACGAGAATGTAAAGTATGAAAAAGTTCTTTCCGATATCGAGACACAGCTTAAAAACGCCGAAAATCTGCGCACGATAGAGGTTGAAAAAATCCAGGTCGGCGCAAAGGCAGACATAGTCTTTGGCGGGGATCGCCAATACGACGCCCAGGGCAATGTGATCAGTTTGGAAAAAAAAGAAAATAAGGCAAATAAGGAACAAAAAAAGCTGGATTTGTTGTCCCTTTGGAACGACGACAACGAAGATATTTGGAGCAGCGTGGAATCGGTTGCCGGCAAGACAGGGGTTGTGCTTTACAATGCCGCGCGCGGACTTTGCCTTGATCAAATGCCGGATTCCTGCGAAAAAGATCAGATGATGCTGACCCAGCTTTACGCGACCCAGGTTAAAAACGACTGCAAGGCTTTTGACAATGCGGTAAAGGAATTATCGCGCAAGGCGGATGCGGAATTGGCAAGCGCCCAGAAAGACGTGCGCGACGCGCGTCTGGCGTCATTTGAAGAATCGAACAAACTTGACCGCGGGACTTGTTTGATTGGCTTTAAAAAATGCATGATGGGACCGGATGTCTGTGGCGAAGACTGGTCGCGCTGTGCGAAATATGTTGCGGCAGAAAACATGCAGGCCGCGACAGTCAGCACCGCGAAAACAAAGGTAGAGCACATAGACAAGTATGGCATTTCGACGAACACGCGCGAGATGTTGGATTCCAAACGCAATATGTGCGAAAGTATTCTGGATCAATGCGTCGCGGTAAGGGACCAGGTGTGGCCCGACTTTATCCGCGATATCGCGCCGGAATTAAAGACTGCGGAATTGAACATTGAATCCAATATGCGCCAGTCGTGCCTGACCGATATTTCCGGCTGTATACAAAAGGCGTGCAAGGACGATATCGTCGGTAAGGGCGTGGACACCATGGATTCATGCCTGTCGCGTCCGGACATGGCGCGCAGTTTCTGCAAGAATCAGATTGACCCGTGCGAACGGATGGAACCGTTAATCTGGGGATATGTAAAGGACAAGCTGGCCGCGATGCGCGTGGATCGCTGCACCGAGGAAGTAAAGGAATGCTTTACATCCGACGACCGCTGCGGATCTGATTTTATGAACTGTATCGGCATGGATTATAAATATATGCATGAAATGTGCCCGGTGGACAAGCTGGTCGTGTGCAAGCAGGGAAACAAAGATTTTTCCATGTCCGATATAGACAATATGCTGATGGGATTTTATTTGAACGTGGATAATTCGGCGTTGGAAAATTGCCAGAACATTGTAAACACGAAAATGATGGAAATCTGCGACAGCACTACGGACTGCGACAAGTTCGCGACGGACGAAAACATCGGCACGTCGTCGCTTAATAGTCAAAAACGCGGCGGAATATACAGCATAACCGGAATGTTGTCTTTCGGACAGATAAAGGTTGGCAACGGACAAAGCAAAGTAAAGGATGCAAGCGGTCAAGAGATAACGCTTGCCCCCGGAAAGATTGACATTCAAGACTATATCGCAAAGGTGGACGCTTTGGGCGTGCCGGCAGAATACGCCAGCGTCATAGATAATGTGCGCTATGAAATGGAAAGTATCCAGGGCAAGATAAATACGGCGATCGATATGATCGAACAAGATCCAAAGATTCAATATTGCATTACCGGTCGCGATTTGTCCCAGATAAAAGAAGGCGGCGGTTCAACAAAGGGAAGATTCCCAAATCTGTTGAATCAAATCAAGATGGCAATCGCGATGTCCGCAATTCGTGCGGCTACGGATAATTATAATAAAAAGTTCAATGAATTGATGGCAGAAGCAACCAAGAGCGCCAGCACGGACGTTGCCAATTTGATGTGCAACAAGCTGCCGGCGACCAACGGTTCCGCCCAAGGGATAGCGGCGTCCGACTTCGTAGGTGTGATCAGCATTCCGTATGCCATAGTTCTTGAAATCGCAGGTGTGTCAAATGCGTCTATCGCGGCTGGCGGAACGCATTCGTCTGAAAAACTTGGCGGTGCGAAAATGGAAACAAAAAGCGGTGCTGCTGCCGGCGGCAGTGATGGTGGCGCGACGAGTACGGCGCTGGGCGCGGCGGGCGCGATCTTGACGCTAAATCCGGCGGGCATGATTGCGGATGCATCGGTCAAGGCAATCGGAATGTTGTCATCCGATCATCACAAGGTTGAATTCGAAGGCGGCACGAAAGAAATGTGGTCCATATTCAACCGCAAAGACCGAAACTGTCATTACTGCACATTGGTCATTCGCAAAAACTGCAAGACCAAGGGCAGCCGCGGATTCTTGGGGCTTTGGGACAGCCGCGGAATGGAATGCACCGAAGAAAAGCCTGACGAAAGTTGCAAAGACATCCCGATGTAAATCAATTATAACGCACCATCTGCACCGATTAAAGCTTTGGTCGTGTATGTTCAATACACTCCCGCCGCCTTAATCGGCGCATCTGGCACGCTCTAATTGATTTACAAAAAGAATCGCCGCGGTTGCGGCGATTTTTTAACCCCTTTTTTTAACAAACGAATAAATTCCGTACGCCAGGATTAAAAGCATGATCATCCAGAATATCACAACCGATGTAATTTCATACTGCGCAAAGGGCAGGGCCATGTTCATTCCGTAAAACCCGACCACGATCGTCGGTGCGATCAGTATGATCGTCCACATAGTCAGTCGGTTGATGTAAGTATTGGAATCTATATTGATCACCGATTCGAAAGTATTCTTTATAGCCGCCAGCATTTTCGAATAAGACACCGTTGTTTCGATGGCTTGATTGATTTCGACGCGCGCGTCGTCCAGCAATTCTTCGCACTCTTCGTCATTGTTGAACGAACGCATCTTGTCCAGTTTTTCCATCACGCTGTTGTTGCCTTTTAATCCGGCAAGGTAAAGCGTATAGCTGTTCTCGATGTCCAGCAGTTTCAACAGGTGCTGTTTCCGTATTTTTTTCGTTAATTTTTGCTTTGACTTGAATACTTCGGTATTCAGGGATTTCAGCGATTTCAGATATCTTTCCGCGATTTTGTTTATTATGTCCAGTATGAAATACTCTTTCGATTCCATAAGGCTAAGCTGTATTTTGTCTAAAATGTCGCAGCGTTTGCGGCATATGGTCACCACTTTGCTTTTGGTATATATTATCCCCATCGGCTCTGTATGCCAGATTTTATCAATCTCGGAATTGGATATCGGGAATCTGATGATGATAAGTTTGTAATCGTCTTCGCTTTCTATGCGCGGCTGTTCGTCCGGGTCAAGTATGTCGCCAAGCGTGTCTTCATCTATTTTATAATCGGAAAGAAGAGACTCAAAGTCGTCCTTGTCCGGATAATACACGCGAATCCATGTAAAGTTATCCAGTTTGTTTTCTATAATCATAACGCGCCCATTTTATTAAAGTGGATTATCTGTCCGAAAATTCATGACGAATCCGACCATACGGTGGCGCGGTTCGGATATAAGTATTCGGACGCATTTAAGCATTTTAACAAATAACTTGATTTTTGCAAGAGCGTATTGCATAATCCGACGCAATCGGAGTGTAGCTCAGCCTGGTAGAGTGCTGCGTTCGGGACGCAGAGGTCGTGGGTTCGAACCCCGCCACTCCGACCACTTTAATTCAAAACGGCGTTCCGCCGTTTTTTTAACGGATAAAAATTAAATACAGGAATACATTAATGAACAAGGAAACAACGCGTCTTGGGACGGCGCCGGTCGGCGGGTTACTGTGGCGGTTTGCGATGCCCGCAATAATATCGTTCATGGTCGGCGCCGTTTACAACGCATCCAACAGAATCTTTATCGGCGCGGCTTTGGGCGACACCGGGCTTGCTGCGCTTGGCATTGCCGCGCCGCTGTTTCTGATCGCGATAACAATCAATCTTCTTTGCGGCGTTGGCGGGAACGCCTTATTCTCCATAAAGCTTGGCTGCGGGGACGCGCCGGCCGCAAACAAAATCGTGCGAAATACCATATGGCTGCAGAGCATTCTGGGCGCGGCATACATCGCGGCAACCGGCTTTTTTATGAACGATATTCTGATTGCGTGCGGCGCGTCGGCAGAGACCTTGCCACTTGCGCGGCAATTCATGACGTTTCTTTTATGCGGGGTATTTTTCGACATAATGGGAAACGGACTGAACCAGTTCGTGCGCAGCCTGGGCCGCCCCGGGCGCGCCATGGCGAACGCGATTGCGGGCAGCGTCGTGAATATAATCCTGGACTATGTTCTTATAATTCATATGGACATGGGTATGGCCGGCGCCGGCATCGCCACCGCGGTCGCGATGTTTTCGATATTTGTCATGGTGGCGTTTTCGTTCAGGAAATCCGTGGTGCGGCTTGCCTTTGAAATGCCCAGTCCGCGCGTAATGTGGACGATCTGCAAATTCGGCGCCGCGCCGTTCGTCCTGCATCTGGCATTCGCGGCGAACAGCTTTGTGGTCAATGGTGTTCTGGCCAAGAATGGTGGCGACGTCGCCATAGGCGCGTGGGCGGTCGTCATCGTTGTCCAGCAATTTTTAACGATGCCGGTATTCGGATTCACCCAGGCGATGCAGGCAATCGCCGGATACAATTACGGCGCCGGGAAATTCGCCCGCGTGCGTTCGGCGCTGATGAAAGCATTCTTTGCAACCGAAGTCTGGCTTTGCGCGGCGATGGTGGCGATCTGGGTTTTCGGCGGCACGCTGGCCAGCGCATTCGGCGACGGCGCGTCAAGCGCGCTGGCGGCACGCGCGATCAGCTGGCTGGCGATCAGCTTTCCATTTTTGGGCATGGTGTTCGTATCCGGCGTATTTATGAACGCGACCGGGCATTACATGCGTTCGCTGATTCTGAACTTTATGCGTGCGATCGGATTCGCATTGCCGGCCATATATATCGGTTCGTATTTCTGGGGGATCAAGGGCCTGATGGTTTTATGGCCGGTCGGCGATATTTTTTCCTGCGCGCTGGCGGCATGCCTGATGTTCGGATTGCTGCGCCGGCTGAACCGTCAATCTGCGGACGCATGCGCGCTGGTTTGATTTTTTCCGGTCTTGCGTATTCTTGGTATTTTTAGTAAGTTCGCTGGAATGAATAAATTCAAGAAAGCATGTTTTGGCTATGCCTTGACGCGCGCGCGCAGCGCGGCGCACTGGATTCTGCTGACCGGGCCCGCGCAAAGCGCCGCCGGCTGGCTGACCATCGGTTCCGGCGGACGAAAACAATTGGCGGATTGGGTTCTTGTGGATTTGTTCAAGCAGAAAATGGATTTTGACGCGATCCTGCATTTTCTTTCGGGTGACGAATATTATGAACGTAATAAGAAAGATGTTGCGAAATTGGAGCGCGCGACGGGAAAATCGGTTATGCAGTTGTGGGATACCGATCCCATATTTATACGATTTCCCCGTCTGAAAACATTGGCGCGAAATCGTGAATTTGAAAAAATATGGGCGGCAAGAAAACAAAAAATGAAATGATGTCACATAAAATTCTGCGGGTTCACGTCTATTTTTAATTTAACGTTCGCAGGCATTTTCGGCGCGCGGTCCATCCAGGCTTTCACAAATTCTTGGATCTTGACGCGTTCCGGCGCACCGATTAAAAACCGCATGCGGAACCAATTTCTTATTTGGTAAATCTGTGCGGGTATCGGGCCGAATACCTTTATTTTTTCTGCACGCGGCGCGCATGCGGCCAGGCTTGCGCAGTAATTTTGCAGCGTTGTTTCCTTTTGTCCCTCGGCAATCAATGCGACCAGCTGGCCGTATGGCGGCATGCCCGCGGCGCGGCGACCATCCAAATCCATGTCCATCAATTTATCCCGGTTGCCCGCGACAATCGCCTTTATCACCGGATGTTCCGGCTGGTAAGTCTGCAACAGAACGCGCCCCGGCGTTTGTCCCCGTCCCGCGCGTCCCGCGACCTGGAATAATTGTTGAAAGGTCCGTTCGCCCGCGCGAAAGTCAGTTCCGAACAATCCCTGATCAGCATCCACAACGCCAACCAGGGTCAAGTTGGGGAAATGATGTCCCTTGGCCAAGATTTGCGTGCCTATGACAATATCAATCTCGCCTGATTCCATATGCCGGACCAAACGTTCCAATGCCTGGCGCGATTGCATGGTATCTGATGATACTATTGCTATGCGGGCGTCGTGCCATCGGGCTTTGCATTCCGCTTCGATTTTTTCGATGCCAATGCCGGTCTGCGAAATCGCGCCGCCGCATTCGGGACAGACCGATGGCATCGGCATGGTCCGCCCGCAGACATGGCACAGCAACGCGCCCCTTTTCTTGTGATGAGTCATGCCGACGGAACAATCGGGGCATTGCGCGACCCATCCGCACTTTCTGCATTGGGTGATCGGCGCGTATCCGCGACGGTTGATGAACAGCATGATTTGCCGTCCCGCGTTCAATGTTTCTGTAATGGCGCCGCAAAGGGTCGGAGACAGGTGTCCGGGCGATTCCGCGCTATCCAGGGGGGATGGGAATTTCTCGGGCCTGTCTTTCCGCATATCAATCGTTTCGATAGTTGGTATTTGCGCGCCGCCAAAGCGGGATGTCAGACGCGAACGCTTATACGCGCCGTCGGCTATTTTTTTTATCGTTTCCGCACTGGGCGTCGCGGATGCCAGAATCACCGGAAAATCCGAAATCTTTGCGCGCAATACCGCCATGTCGCGCGCATGATAATTCCCCATATCTTCCTGTTTGTATGATGCGTCATGTTCTTCATCAACAACAATCAATCCCAAATCTTGCCACGGCAAAAACAACGCGCTGCGCGTTCCGACGATAATGCGAATGTCGCCAGCCGCGATCCCGCGCCAGATATCGCGGCGCTTTGCCGCGGTCAGATTGCTGTGCCATACGACGGGCTTTGCGCCAAACCGCCCTTCGAATCGAGACATAAACTGCGCGGTCAGCGCGATTTCCGGCATCATTAATAATACGCTGCGCCCGCCCTGGTATGCGCGAATGGCCGCGTCGAAATATACCTGGGTCTTGCCGCTGCCGGTGATGCCGTCAAGAACGTGAACCGAGAACCGGGAACCGAAAGCCGATATGGAATCCGCGGCGGACTGTTGTTCGGCATTCAGAATTACATTTCCCGTATCATGATAATTTGTGATTTCAGGTTTATGATTTATGATTTTTTCAGAAGATTGCTTTAAAATTCCATTTTTTATCATCGTGCGGACAACAGCCGGGCTGACGCGTGCGATGTTTTGAATATCCCCAGCGGACATAGGTTCGGAATCATTTGACGCGAATGCGTCGGCGACGGACTGGCGCTGTTCGGTCATCCACATTTTTTCCTGCTCAACATATGCGAACAGGGGTTCCGTTTTTTGCGGTGCGAAAGCTTCGGGAACATTAATAATCAGCCGCAGCACCGCGCCCGGCGGCATCATTGTCCAGTCGGACATCTTCATAATCCATTGCAAATCGCAAGACGATAGCCGCGAATCATGAATCGCTGTGACCGGCTTGATTTTATCATGCGGCAGATTGGATGTCCCAAGGCCGACGATTACGCCGACATAAAGCCGGTTCATTACATAGACGCTGGCAAACTGTCCGATTTCTGCGGGCATTGCCAGACGATAGTCATACCCGTCGCCAATCGCGATGGGAACCAGAACCTTTATAATATCGCCGGGATTGAACGTCATGATAAAACCGCATCCAAGTCTTTTTCTGTCGGCACATGCGGGATTTCAATGTCGGCCGCGTATTGATTCCGAAACCAAGTGCGCTGGCGCTTGGAATATTGGATCGTGCGCGTTTCCCAATTCTGCATGCATTCTTTTTCGCTGATTTCGTTCCTGATAAGCTTTACCAGTTCCGACGCGCCAATGGCGCGTTCTTTTTCCCAGCCGGCTGCGATCACTGCCCGGGCTTCGTCCATTGCGCCGCCTTGCATCATTTCCGGAATGCGTTTTGCAATCCGCGCCGCCAAAATTTCCTTGTGCGGATTTATCAGGATATTAAACGCGTCCGGCGTGATCGCGCCGCGTTTCGGCAATGTCTGCCATTCCGCCATTGGTCGCCCGGTTTCAAGAAATACTTCCAACGCGCGCGACATTCGCTGGGGGTCCGTATACGCATTATCAGGATCGGCGTTTTTAAGCAGCCGCAAAGCGGCGTCCGGATAATCGCGCACCATGTCGCGCGCGCGCGCGCGATTTTCATTTGAAATTTCCGGTATGGGCGAAATGCCAAAGAGCAGGGCGCTGATATAAAATCCCGTGCCGCCGACAAAAATCGCGGGACGCCCGGATGCGCGCGCCGCGGATAATGCCAATCGCGCCCGTTCCAGATAATCGGCGACGGAAATTTGTTCGGTCAATGGCAGTATTGAAAAAAGTTTATACGGGACGCCGCCTATGTCGTCTGTCAATGCGCGATTTGCGAATGGCGACGCGCTGATGTTTTCTATACCGCGATACATCTGGACGCTGTCGCAATTTATAATCACCCCGCCGGTCCGCAGTGCCAGTAGGTGCGCGAAATCAGATTTGCCGGATGCCGTTGGCCCCGCGACTATGTAAGACGTCCTGTTCATGAAACAAATTATAAAGCAATAAACAAAAATCATAAAGAAAAAATAACTTGACAAATATACCAATAATAGTAATATGTTAATATAGTTGGGTAGCGAATCATTAATAAAAGGAAAAAACAAATGGAAACTATGGAAATTTTTACAAAAGAACAGAAAGATTTGCTGAACAAGCGCTTTTCCACGCTGCGCGGCGGCATGGATAAAAAGATCAAACAGCTGAAAATTGCGATTGCATGCGTGCTGGGGGTTGCAATAGCGCCATGGGTTGTAATTGGGGTGTCCGAACAAAAGGAAAAAAACGCCATTATTAGCGAATGGGATAATGCGGAGCAGGAAATTGATGGCATAGAGCTGTTGAAAATGGACAGAGGTGATTTGTCCAAACCGAGTCAAGAAAGATATGACGCTGCGGCAAATGCGCAATATGCCAATGATAATACCTATCGTCTGCAATTGGATGATTGGTATAAATATTCCAAAGTCGCGAAGTTTTTCAGCCGCTAAAATTACTGATCAAAACAAAGCCCCGCGACGGCGGGGCTTTGTTTTGAAAAAATTCCCAATGGATTTTAATTTTATTTGTGGCATAATCCAAGTCGTGTCTACAAATCACACAATAATTTGTAGACACGATCTAGGGTCCAATATTTTATCAAGGAGAAAAAATATGAGTAAAAAAACAAGAATTGCAATCAGTGGGTTCGGACGCATCGGAAGGCTTATTCTGCGCGCGGCGCTGGAATCAAAACGCGACGATTTGGAATTTGTCGCCATCAACGACATCGCGCCGCTGGAACAAAACGCGTATCTTTTGGAATATGATTCCGTCCATGGCAAATTGAACATGCCGATTGATGTTGATGGAAATGTTATAAAGGTCGGCGGGCATAATATCACCGTGGTTTCTGAAAGGGATCCGACGAATCTGCCTTGGCGCGAACTGGATATCGATATAGTTATGGAATGCACCGGAATATTCACCGACGCGGACAAGGCAAAAGTCCATCTTGACGCGGGCGCGAAGAGGGTATTGGTTTCCGCGCCCAGCAACGGCGCCGATGCCACAATCGTTTACGGCGTGAACCATGATGTTCTGACCAAAGACATGAAAATTGTATCAAACGGTTCGTGCACCACGAACTGTCTTGCGCCTGTGGCCGCGGTTCTGGATGAAGCATTCGGAATCAAAGACGGATGGATGACAACCGTGCACGCATATACCGGCGACCAGCAGCTGCTGGACAAGAATCACAAGGATCCGCGCCGCGCGCGCGCAGCTGCGGTGTCCATGATTCCGACCAGTACGGGCGCGGCCAAGGCGATCGGATTAGTCCTGCCAAAATTGGAAGGAAAATTGAACGGTGTCGCGATCCGTGTTCCGACGCCTGATGTGTCCGTCGTGGAACTGGTCGTCAATCTTGAAAAAGCCGTGACAGAAGCGGAAGTCAACGCGGCCATGAAAAAAGCCGCGGACGGGAAACTAGCCGGCGTATTGGGATACAACGAACTGCCGCTGGTGTCCGTGGACTTTATGAATGATCCGCGTTCAAGCATATTTGACGCGACCCTGACCAAGGTTGTCGATGGCAAGCTTTTGCATGTCACGTCTTGGTATGATAACGAATGGGGTTTTTCGAACCGCATGTGCGCGACAGCCGCAGAGATTGGAAGATTGATATAATCTTTCAGAAAGGCGGCGGGGCGCGTTTAACGCGCCCCTTTTTTATTATTGAAAAAAATGATTAAATGTATAAGACTTAACCAAAAGGCGAAGAAATGAAAAAAGAAATAATATTAACGGGCGATAGACCGACTGGCCCGCTGCATATCGGGCACTATGTCGGTTCGTTATACCGGCGCGTGGAATTGCAAAATACGGGTAAATATGAGCCTTTTATAATGGTCGCGGATGCCCAGGCGCTTACCGATAATGCCGACAGCCCGGAAAAAGTGCGCGAAAATATTCTGCAAGTCGCGCTGGATTATTTGTCTGTCGGGCTTGATCCGGAAAAATCCACCCTGTTCATCCAGTCCGAAATTTCAGAGCTGGCAGAGCTGACTTTCTATTACATGAACCTGGTCACTGTTGCGCGTTTGCAACGTAATCCGACGGTCAAGACAGAAATCGCGCAGAAAGAAAAATTTTCTGGCGGCGTGCCGGTCGGGTTCTTTGTGTATCCTATTTCCCAGGCGGCGGACATCACCGCGTTTGATGCGACGATTGTGCCTGTCGGCGAAGACCAGCTGCCCATGATTGAACAGACCCAGGAAATAGTGCGCAAATTTAATTCGATATATGGTGAAACTTTGATCATGCCGCGCGCGGTGCTGCCTGAAAGCGCAACCGCGGCGCGTCTGCCGGGGATCGATGGCAATGCAAAGATGGGAAAATCGCTTGGTAACGGGATTTATCTGAAAGACAGCGCGGATGAAATTGCGGCGAAAATAAAAACGATGTTTACCGACCCGTTGCATTTGCGCATGGAAGATCCGGGGCATACGGAAAATAATCCGGTGTTCGTTTATCTGTCGGTGTTTGCAAAGCCGGAACATTTCACAGCGTTTATGCCGGAATATAAGAATTATGCGGAATTGGCCGCGCATTATGAACGGGGCGGCCTTGGCGATGTCCGGGTGAAAAAATTCCTGAACGAAGTCATGCAGGAAACGCTGCGGCCGATTCGCGAACGGCGCGAAGCGCTGGCCCGCGACCCCGGCGCCATTATGGAAATACTGCGTGCCGGAACAATGCGGGCGCGGTCAAGGGCGGCGAAAACGCTGGCCCGCGTCAAGCGCGCGATGAATCTGAACTATTTTGAATAAAGTACGGCGCCGGATGGATTTTTCACAAACAGAAAAAAGGATTTTTTTCTTTCAGATATCCTATCGTTGTGTCCGGGCCATGCCCATGGATGACGGTCGTGTCGTCCGCCAGGTTCATATTTCTTATTTTTTTTAACGATTCGCGCATATGCGATTCGCTGCCGGTCGGCAAATCCGTGCGGCCATACCCGTCTTGAAAAATCGTGTCGCCTGCGATTAACAGCTTTTCATTTGGAAAATAAAACGCGATGCTGCCGGCGGAATGTCCGGGGGTATGAATTGCCTCGGCGGAAAGTCCCGGCAATATTTCCATAGCGCCGGGCGCAATGGGGCAAGGCGGGATTTTTTTCAAATCAATTTTTTTCGCGCCGATCCGCGGCAGAATTTCATTGGACCATTCGATTACGGGAATATCGTCCGGATGCATGAACCATTTCGCGCCGGTATCCGCAATCAGGCCGGGAATCGCGGAAACATGGTCGTAATGCCCGTGCGTGCAGAAAATATTTTTTAACGTCAGATTTTCGTCGCGCAATAATTTCAGCCAGTTTTCCGTTGTCCCCCACGGATCGAAAACCGCCGCCAGCGCGCCGTTTGTCACCAGCACGGAATTCGTGTTTTCCGGCGGCATTCGGAAGACTTTAATTTCTGTCCGCAAGATTTTTCCTTATTGTAATAGTTATAATTATTATCGTCCGGAATTTTTTTCAAACCGCCGGATGGCATCAAATGCAAGGCCGAGCCCTACGCTGGACAGCTTTTCGCCGCTGGAAACTTTTGCATTTGGAAATAATCTGCACAGCGTGTCGCGAATATAAGGGATCTCTGTAGATCCACCGGTAAGGACTATCAACTGGACATCTGTGAATTTAACACCGGATAGTCTTGCGCATTCATTAACAGAATCCAATATCTTGACCGCTTGCGGTGCTATCGCTCTTTCGAATTCTTTCCGGGTAACGGGAATCTTGGTTTTCGACGATAGGAAATTCAACAAAACATCCAATGTTTCCAAGTCGGTCAAACTGATTTTCGTATCTTCCACCATTGCCAGAACTTTATGCCCCAGTTCATGCTCTAAAACTTCCACAAGCCGGCCGAGCCGTTCGTTATTTCCGGACCATTTCCAATACTTGTTGACCATATTGATGTTTTTATGGGTATATAGAGAATTTACATGGCTCCATTCCGAAAGATCAAAAAAATAAGTCGTCGGAATCGGCAATAATTTCGGCTGTTTTTCAGTTCCAGAATTATATTCGACACCTTTGCCGAATTCCTGCATAAAAGATTCCAATGACAACCGCTTGTCAAAGTCATTCCCGCCGATTCTGACGCCCGTATTCGCCAAAATATCATCCTTGCGATCAGCTTTGCCCGCGCGGTCGCCGCCAAGCCGGATTATCGAAAAATCGCTGGTTCCGCCGCCTATGTCAATGACCGCGGCCAGCATTTCTTCACGCAGCAGCTGTTCGTGGGCAAGTGCGCCGGCAATTGGTTCATATTGAAACAGGACTTCCTTGAACCCCGATTTCTTCGCAATTTGTTCCAGCTCTTTCTCTGCCAATGCGTCGCCGGTCGGGTCATTGTCGCGAAAATGCACCGGACGCCCCATTACAACATGTTCTATGCTTTGTCCCGCCGCGGCGTCCAGTCTGGCTTTGACATTTTCCATAAAGGTGCCGAGTATATCCTGAAACGTCCATGGTCGGCCGTTAATAATGGTGCCGGTCATCATAAGATTCGTGCCCAGAACGCGCTTTAACGATCGCATGAAGCGGCCAGGGTCCGCGTTCATATATTTCTGCATAGCTGCGCGACCGAAAAACACCCGGCCGGTTTTTTCTTCAAAAAATATTGCGCTGGGGGTGGCCACGTCATTATTTTCAATAGGAACAATATGTGGCGCCATGCCGCCGCCGGCAACCGCCGCGGTGGTGTTTGTCGTCCCGAAATCAATGCCCGCGTATGCGTTTGACATAATCTAATCCTTTCAATTTGGTTATAATATTGGATTAGTTTTTCTTTTTCATCTTTTTGCCGATGATTATTTTTTCGATCTCTTCGCGCGACAGTGTTTCACGGGCCAGCAATTCTTCGGCCAGCTTTTTGACTTTTTCGCGGTTTTTGCCAAGAATATTTTTCGCGTCCCGGTGCGCTGTGTCCATCCAGCTGCGGATTTCAGAATCCACCAGTTCGGCCGTTTTCTGCGAAGCGCTTTCCAATGCGTGGCGCGTTCCGAACGTATCGGCCTGGTTTATCGCGACCGGGCCTATCTTTTCTGACAGCCCGTCCATGGTGATCGACCGCCGCGCCAGATACGTCGCGTGCGCGATGTCCATTTCCGCCCCTGTCGTGATCTTGTCGGCGCCAAGAAATACTTCTTCGGCGGCGCGTCCGCCCATCGCGACGGACATGTTCGCCTTGATTTCCGATATCGTCAGCGACACCTTATCATCGGTCGGCAAAAACTGTGTCATGCCGAGCGATCGCCCGCGCGGGATAATCGTCGCCTTGTGAATCGGATCGACGAGATCCGCGTAATGCACGGAAATGAACGCATGCCCGGCCTCGTGATATGCGGTAAGACGCTTGTCCCAGTCGCGCATTTTCTTGTTTTTCTTGGGTCCCATCAGCGTTTTGTCGCGCGCTTCTTCCAGATCGGAATTTTCAATTTCTTTGTGGCCCAAACGCGCCGCGACCAGCGCCGCTTCGTTCAGCAGGTTTTCCAAATCCGCCCCGGAAAAGCCGGTTGTGCCGCGCGCGACGTTTTTCAGGCCCACAGACTTTGCAAGCTTCATTTTTTTCGAATACAGTTCTAAGATTTCTTCGCGGCCCTGTAAATTAGGCAGTTCTATATAAACCTGTCTGTCAAAACGCCCGGGGCGCAGCAGTGCTTTGTCCAGCATGTCCGGCCGATTCGTGGCGCCGATTACAATGATTCCGGAATCGTTGGAAAATCCGTCCATTTCAATAAGCAGCTGGTTCAGTGTCTGTTCGCGGTCATTGTCGTTGAAACTGCTGCGCCCGCGGTGCATTCCGATCGCGTCGATTTCGTCGATGAATAGAATGCATGGCGCGCTGCGCTTTGCCATATCGAAAATTTCTTTGATTTTCGCAACGCCCAGCCCCACGATAATGCCGGAAAAGTCAGAACCGCTTGCGGCGAAGAACGGCACGTTGGCTTCGCCCGCGATCGCCCGCGCCAGCAGGGTTTTTCCTGTGCCCGGTTCGCCAGACAGCAGGATTCCGCGGGGCACGCGCGCGCCCAGCTTTTTGAACTTGTCCGGATTTTTCAAAAAGTCCACGATTTCGGACACTTCCTGTTTTTCGGAATCTATGCCCGCAACATCGGCGAATGTTGTCTTGGTTTTTCCTGTTGTGATTTTTGTCGGGTTATACGCGGTCGCAGCGCGGCCGATTCCGGCGCCCCCCTTGAATCCCCTGAAAATCCACCATATAAATATAACGCCCATAAGAATCGGAACCCATGTGCCCAGAATGTCGGCCCATCCGCGTGAATCGTCGATGGTCACGGCCGCGCCGGAATCGGCAATGCGAGAGAGCAGCGCCGGATCGTGTTCAATGACCGACTTGAATTCCGTGCCGTCGCGCAAAGCGCCTGTAACGATGTTTCCGCGAATATTGGCCGTCGCGATTTCCTGCGCATTGCTGGCGATTAGTATTTCGGAAAAATTCATGTTGCGCGGCGCTTGTTTTTCAGCGCGCGCAATCAATGACGGCTGTTTTTCCGCGCCGTTCGTGATCGCATTATTTGACGCGGGTTTTTCCATAAATATCGCGCGCGCAATGACGAATGCGAACATCAGCGCGAATATGATTACATAGCCAAATGATTTGTCTTTGGATGGTTTTATCATTTTTTCTTCTTTTTATTAATGGTATTAAAGCTGGCGCTTTCTCCTTCTGGCGCCACCAGAATCTTGGTTCCAAGCCTGCGCACTATACAATGCGCGACAGTAAATTTGCAATCGTTTTCTAGCAATGTAATGGCGCGGCGGATTTTTTCAAGGCGCGGCGGATAGGGAAGTTGTCCGATTTTTTGCAAAAGGCGGGATAAAAACTTCATCATTAATTCATCCGGCTGGTCGAAAAGAAATTTTGCGGAAAATATTGCGCGTTCGTTGGTGACGCTTTTAATCAAATTATCGACATCTGTTTCCAGCATGCCGCGCACGCGGCCGATCGATTCCATGGCGGTCAGAATACGCGCGTCGCCGATTCCAAGGCGGTCGCGCAAAAGATGCCTGTTTTTTCTGATGCGGACGCGCGTAAAGCTTTCGTCGTCGTTCATTTCGTCCGTAACGTATTCGATTTTATTTTTATTGCAGTATTCAGCCAGGCGGCTGCGCGGTATAGAAAGCAGCGGCCGCGCGATCGTAATGCCGTCCCGTGCGGTTTCCGCGCGCATCCCGGCAAGTCCGTATATCCCGCTGCCGCGGCCAAGATTCATCAGAAATGTTTCAATCTGGTCATCTGCCTGGTGCGCGGTCAAGAGTATTTCGATGCCGTGATTTTTACAGAAGTCCAGCAATAGTTCATATCTTGCAATGCGCGCGGCGTTTTCCAGTCCGGATTTCGGCTTTTTCCCCGTCCAATGCAAAGTGACGTGCGGAATTCCAATTTGCGTGGCAATCCGTTCCACAAACTTGGCTTCCTTTGCGCTTGCTGTCCGCAGCCCGTGATCAACAGTCAAGGCGATCGCATTAATTCGCGCGTTCGCGGCCATATGCATAAGCGCCATAGAGTCAATACCGCCGCTGACCGCGATCGCAATATTGCGCCCTTTATATTTGCCCAGAATATCAGCAAAGTTTTTGTTCATCGTATTCATTTTTGTTTTTTGCTATTTTATGATATAATTTGCAAAAATAAAGAAAAAATTAACGGGTGTTCGCATATGGAACGCAGATAACGGGAAATGGAATGCAATGAAGCAAAAATCAATGGCCGTGTATTGCGGACATCAATTTGGAAACAATGCCGATTTTAAACGCGATGCCGTGCGTGTCGGCCAGCTTATGGCCAAGGACAAGATAAAATTGGTGTTTGGCGGCGGTGATGTTGGCCTTATGGGGGCGGTCGCAACCGCGGTTGCTGAAAATGGGGGCAAGGTTATCGGCGTTTCCACCGAGCATGTCAGCGCGCGCCAAGAACCGCTGCACGAACATACCGCCATTGAAATAGAGATAGTCAAAGGCGTAAACGAACGCAAGCAAAGGATGTATGGGCTGTCGGATGCTTTTTGCATACTGCCTGGCGGAATCGGAACTTTGAACGAGCTGACCGATATCATGACCATGCAGCAGATCGGAGAATCAAAGAAACCGATTTACTTTTTGAATACGGCCGGGTATTGGGATATTTTTGGTCATACAATGACGCATATGATGCGCGAAGGTTTTGTGGAATCTTTTGATAATTATAATATCCAAGTATTTAATACCCCGGAAGAAGTCTTACAGGAATATTTGAAATATAAAGCATAAAGAATGATACTCGGGATAGGAGCCCAGTGTCATAATAAGGTTCGGATTTGATTATAAGTTGTTGCGCGCAGGGCGGCATTGTGCCGCGGCCCTGCGGGTTTATAGGTTCCAAGCCTTATATTGCAAGCAAAGGTCAAAGCGGTTTGTATGCATACAGCATGCACGGCTTTGCCATTTTTGTTGGAATTGTGCGCTTAACCAACCCTGTATTTTGCATTTTAAGGTTGCTATTCAGTTGCGTCTTTGCTTGGAAATTGCTCTCACTATAACACTTATGCATCGATGCCGATTGCGCGTGGATGCGAAACAATATAAGGCAATGTCTTGAAAGAAGCTCTTACCAATTTTATTGGATATCTGTTAAATATCCGGAAATATTCGGAACATACCGCGATAGCGTATGAAACAGATATACGTGATTTCATGATTTTTTATGAAAGCTGGTCCGGTTTGGAATTATTTGTGCACGACCTGGGAAATCTTGACACGAACACGTTTCGCGCATGGCTGGCGGATCGGCAGAGACGGGGGCTGACGCATAAATCGACCGCGCGGGCATTGTCGTCGTTGCGCCGATTTTTAAAATTCGCGGGCCGCCAGTTCGGAATAAAGAACGAGGCGATTTTACTGATAAGTTCCCCAAAAGTTCCAAAAAAGTTGTCCAAAGCCATAGACGCATCGGATGTCGAGGACATGTCAAGATTGGCCAAGGATGTCGATATGGAATCTTGGATTGCAGCGCGCGATAATGCGCTGATTTTGTTGATTTTCGGATGCGGTCTGCGTATAAGCGAGGCGCTGTCACTGAAAGATTCGGATATTTTTGCCCGTCCCGACACGCTATGCATTATGGGCAAGGGCAACAAAGAGCGTTTAATCCCGGTCCTTCCCGCGGTTTGGGACGCGGTTGAACATTACATGTCGTTGCGGCCATATAACAAAACTGAAAATGATGAAGATCCAAAATCCCAGCTTTTAACTGTCAATTTTCGACTTTTCAGAAGCATTCGCGGACTGCCGATGACGCCGCGCATGGCGGAAAAGGTCATAGAAAAGCTGCGCAATGCGTTGCAGCTGCCGGAATATGTGACGCCGCACGCGCTGCGTCATACTTTTGCGACCGTGCTGTTATCTGCGGGTGTTGATTTGCGGGTATTGCAGGAATTATTGGGGCATTCTTCGCTATCTACGACCCAGCTATATACAAAAATTGATATGTCGTCCGTAATGAAAGCATATAAAGGCGCCCATCCGCGCGCAAATAAAGACTTAAAAACAAGCAGTTAGTTATGTATATACATGATGTATATACGTAAGTGCAAGTATTTTAGATTATTGGATAAATTATACCATTCCATGCGAACCCGCTTGCACTTGCACTGACACTTGCACTATTTATTTTTGCAAATCCGCTATTTTTTGATACAATTTAAGTTTAAAGAGAGAAAGCAGGAAGTTAAACAAAGGTTGTAACCATGCCATATATTGCACCGACTGATGAAGAATCCGCGTTGAAGTTTGTCAAAGACATGACACCAGAAACGGCGTCTGATTTAATAACAGCATTTAACAATCAAGAATCGGGCAGAATTTTTAAAATGTTTGCCGTATATAAAGAACTGCTTGAAAAAGTAAAAGCGTCCGGCAATAAAGCCTTTATGGATGCATTATTGGCATTTTCCAGAAGATTTGGCGATTGGTCTGCAACGGCTTTGCATTACGCGACTGAACATCCGGACAGGTTCGCACCGTTTGTAAAAGAAATTTTAAGCAAATATAATACAAATGAAATGATAGATAAAATAATCGGCATGGGCGGATTATCCAAAGGCCTGGCCAAAATAGCCGCAGATTATTTATCAAATGTGCCAGATATATCTTCCTATTCGACCCTGATGGTCAAGATGTCGGCGTTGCAGCGCTTTGCAGAAGATGGAGATTTCAGCAATGTCCCGGACTATCCGCCGTATGACGAAAGAACAATGAGCGTGTTGGTAAACGGTGCGATGAGCGGGGACGCATATCTGATTGACAAACTGGAATCTGAAATTATAGCCAAGAACAGTCTGCTAAAAAACCAAGCGGATTCAGATAAGATTTATGAAAAGATAGTGGATGTTCAGTCCGCAAAAAAATTCGGACATCTTGTAGATCTTTATTCGGAATATATAACGAATTGGTCGTCCAGCGTTCGTTATATCAACAGATACCCGGCGCTGTTTGACAATCGTATAAAGGCAATCATAAATTACCATGACGAATGGTATCTTTCGAATGTTTTAAAACTTGGACAGGAATTGAATCCTGAATGTGCGTCTGCGTTGACGGCAGTGTATGAATCGCTTTCCGAAAAAGATAAGGGCAAATTCGACGCAAGTAAAAAGGCAACGCCTTATAATAGCATAGTAACGCTTGGCCAGCAGAACTTGAAAATAAAGGATGATTTTATCAATGCTGTCAATGCCGGCGATGCAAAGCTGGTCAAAAACAAGATAAAAAAGGGCGATATTCCGTCCATAGAAATTGTGACGCTGCAATTGTTTGAAAGACTGCGGACGCATGGCATTTCAGACAAATGGAATGAAGATTGGAATATGGCGTTTAAAGAATTTGCCTATAACTATCAGATATCGTTGGAAGATGTGCTGTCTTATTTCAATCAGCACCCTGAATTTGGCGGGGAAATGATAACAAAGCTTTTGTCCGAAAAAGACGAAAAACGACTGATAGATTTTGTTTCCCGACACGGTCTTTCGAAAATCAGTCCGAAATTTCTGGATGTATTAAAAAAAGTTAAGCTGAAAAAAGACGAACGTGCGAAAATTAACAGGCTTGAGGCCAGATTGGACGAAAGATCCATAAAATTCAATAATTATTATGAACAGCTGGGCATGGATGCCGACGCTGAAATAACCGACGATTTGATAGGTGGGTTGAAAGAAAAGTTCAAAGACGATTTGGAAAAATTTTTAATTGTGGAAGAATTGTCCGCCTGGTCCGCAAAGGATCTGAAAACGTATAACAATATATACAATATTTTGCGGGATGGCGATGAAGACAAGCTTGCGACAGAACAAAACAATTATCTGGATGCCCGGCAGAAAGAGATTAATAATATTAAAAGCCGGATAAATATCATACTTGGTATTGAGGGTGAGCCGAACGAGGAATTTATTAAAGATTCCGGCGCAGCGATAAAAGAATATTTCGACGAATTGAAAGAAATAAGCGCAATATACGGATTCTCTGATGCCGTCATGCTGCAATTAGAGAGCGGGCGCATGGCCCGCGGCGATATTGATTTGTTGATGGACAAAGATTTCTTAACTGGCTTTGTAGAGCGGTTGGATTCTGAAAGTGTGGGCAATCCGTTCTGGGATTTGCGACTGGAATACCCGTATATATTGGGTAATAATAAAAGGTCGGAATTTTCATTCAAGAACGCGTTGTCCGGAATAAAATTGCCGGGTATCAAGGAATGGGTCAAGAAAAATCGCTTTTGGATACTCGGCGGCACTGCTGTCGCCGGTGCGGCGACAATCGCGTGGATATGGGTGGCAGTATTTGCGGCAAGCAATGCTATGGACAATCCCGACCTGTTTGACGATGAAAATGGCGCGAATACAAGTTCAGAGGTTGTAACGCCCGCGCCCGCCGCGGAAAATAAGGCAAAGGTTGCCGAATTGGAACTTGTTATCCATCAAAAAGATTCTGTCATTTCTGTGCGGAATCGGCAGATTGAAAATTTGCGGACAGAATTGCAGGCCAAAACGGATAGTCTGGCCGCTGGCAAAACGCGGGTAAAGCAGCGCAGCAGTAGACCGCCCGAGTCTAAGTCAGGCAATTCAGCGGGTAAGAAAAATGATTCTAAACAAAAACAGCAAAAGGGTTTGCCGCCTCATATGAAAAAATGGAAAGAAAGGGAATAATTTATATTTTTGTGATAAAATTATGATATAATGTGATAAAATATTATATGGTTAAATAAATGTTGGGAGATAGAGGGATGAAATATTTAACAAGTTTTGTCGCAATTTTAGTTTGGATTACCGGATATGCCGACGCGGCGCCATCGCGCGCACGTCCGGGCAGCATTGCCGGCGCTTTTGTTTCCAATGCCCAGGCGTCAAATACCGCCGCTGCCCCTGCCGCCGCGATCGTGTCGGCATCCAGCAAACGATACAGTCCGATTACAAATAACGAGCTGCGGGTGACATTGGATGAAAATGGCAACGCTCTTTTGATTGATCCGGCAAACGACAATAAATTCACCATCGACGCCGATGGCAATCTGCAAAAACAGCCTGACAACCCGGATGACTATATCATTCCGACGCTTGGCGTGTCTGTCGGCACCGCGCGGCGGGCATGCCTGGGCATTTATGCCGACGCGCACCAGGCGGTGTTTGAAGAAGAGACATACCAATGTTTGATTCCGGTTGTCGCGCACAACTGGTCCGGGGTAATAAAGTCCGGTGGCCAGGATGTCGTTGCATGGGCCCCGATGGGCAACCTGTTGAAATGCAATGCGAACGCGTTTGAACAGATAAGCGCCATGCGGCGCACTTCGCAATGGGTGGTTCCGGTCATGGTTGCGGGTTCGGCTGGAATCGGCGCGGGCATCGGCGCGATTATGGATCATAATCAAAAAAAGAAAGCGGACGCATTAGAGGCAAGTTTGACGGCGGCGACGAATGCCCAATTCGGGGCCGGTGTGCAAATTGCCGTGCCTATTTCAGAAATAGTTACGTTTGAAGGTAAAACTTACAATGTAAGTTTGGAAGCAGAAATGAATGCGCTGATAGGGTCGCTGAAAGACGCACAGGCAAAGGCTATAAAGCTTATGAATACGTGCGCGGCCAAAGCATTTAAAGATCTAGTATCTGTGGAAGTGAATAACAGCGCAAAGTGGGGGCGTATAAAAATTACGTCGAATGGACAGGATTGCCAGGGGAACGGGGCAGAAAATGTAGAATATTGCCAGTTTCAAAATATTCACGGAAACATCGTGAAAATGGCGGATTGTGCAAAAAATGATTTTGAATTGATGGGCGATTTTGAAAATAAATATGTTCTTAAAGAGCTGCATAAAAATCCCACCGGGGAAAAGTTTTATTATTACGGCTCTGCCGATTCTGTCGGATTTGTTGGCAAGGGGACATGTTTCTTCCGTGACGGCCAGGGATCGTCGGAAATTCGCGAAGACGCCACGCTGGCGGCAGATGCGGCCCGCGCGCGATTCTTAGAACGCCTTAAAAGCTGGGATTTTATCGACAGCGGGTTGTCCGGCTTTCTGTCCGGCGTGACATTTGGCACATCCGGCGGAACAAACCAAACAGCGATGAACGATAATATCCTGAATTACATAACTGTCAATATGAGTAATGGCAAAACATTTGGAAATATTACAAATTTTGGGACTTGTGACGACCAGGCATTCAAAGATATGTTCGGCGAAGAGATAGGCGGTTGGACCGGAAATGCAAATAATGCGGAAAGTATAATTTTCGAGGCTTTCGGTGCAATACAGGGGCTGGAAAAAGCGCTGGCGTTACTGCCGGATAGCGCTGGATGGTCGAAAAGCGGCACGCTGAACAACGAAATCAAAAACATAGAAAAAGATATAATGCATACGATTGATTTGACCGCAGAATTAAGCGCGATAAACAGCGTCATAACTGACGAAATTGACAAGAAGCTAAGACCAAAGGGCTTTTTCCAAAAGAATGTGGGCAAAGGGCTGCTGATCGGAACCGGCGTTGGTGCGTTGGCGGGACTTGGGTATTATTTCGCCGAGGGCGCATCCGTATTCTGCAACGTCGGCGGCTTGGAACAGGTAAAGCTGGACAAGGTGTATTCTATCCCGACATTCAGAGAGTATATAGTAAGAAACGGATACTTGAAATAAAAAATGCCGCGAAAGCGGCATTTTTTATTTAGTTCTTTCCGCCACGTTTGAAATTCAGACCAATCCGGCAAATCGTTCCGGGATTTTCACAACCCAATGCATGAACATCATGAACGGTTTATTCCATGTCCATGGCGGACGCAGATATGTCTGGATAATCCGCGCCGCGCGCGTCGCCCGATCGAAATCCATCGCGCGCCGGTGCGTCACGTCGCGCACGACGGAAAGTCGCCGGCGCTTGAAATGCCATGCACGGCCGGATGCTTTGATTTCCATATCCCGGGCCTTTTTCCGCAATGCTTCGTAATCCGTATTGCCAAAGTGCAAAAGATAAAGATTAGGGTCTATGTGAAAATTCTGCCGCTTTATTCTATGAAACCCCCAGCCCCACCGGACGGGCCGTGAAATCACCGATGCTTTGGTAAACCGGGTAGAAACCAGCGCGTATTGCCGCTGCGCCAAAAAGGGCAGGGCAGGATTAAAAGGCAGTTCATTCTTTAAATGTTGTCCAAAGTCCAGCCCCAGGCCCGACACAGTCGTTTTTATTTGCAAGTCCGACAGATATTCGGCCAAGTTTTTGCCAACCTTTGGGTCAACAACCAGAAATTCGTCTGCATCAACGCCGATTACCAAATCATATCCGGCCGCGAATAATTCCGCCGCGCGGTCGGACAGAAAGCTTAGCCGCGCTTTTTCGTATTTATATACGTTTATGTCTTTTTTTTCCACGCGCTCTACATTCGTGCGGCCGGCGCCGGCCGGCGCTTTTTGGTCCAGCCCGTCCAGATAAATATACAGGTTTTTTTCGCCCAGCAGCGGGCCGTAATACGCAACCCAGCGATTCAGAAAGAATTCGTCGTTTCGGGCCATCGTGATCGCGGCAATGCGTTTCATTTCTTTGCCTTTCTTTTTATAGGCAGTTTCGGCATCGGGATATGCGGCACTTTCTGCGCAAGCGCTTTTGCTTCTTCCAGCCAGCGCTTCATTCGCGCGCGCAGCCAGTTCTCGTATACAAAGAACAACCCTCCTGCGCCGATCAACGGCAGTACATAATAAATTATGCGGAATGCCAGCAACGCGCCGAACAAAGTGGCCGGATTTTCCACACCCGGCAGCGCGATCATGAATATGGTTTCAAATACCCCGATGCCGCCCGGGACTTGGCTGAATACCCCCGCGGTTTGCGCGATTACAAATATTCCGATGAATGTGGTGAACGGAATATCCACGAAATGAGCCAGGCAAAAATACAGGACAAGGCCCGCCAAAACGCTGTCCGATATACCCAATAACATCTGCGCCGTTGCGGTCATCGTGGATGGAATTTTGAAAGCCAATTCGCCAAGGTGGATGGTTTTATTCCGAAAAAGAACCGTCATTGCGAAATATGCGCCAAGCGCCGCGCAACAGAATATGAACAAACCGTGTATTCCGATGCTGGCGCCGACGGATTGATTGAACAATTCGTGCGGAACCAGAAAGTATCCGCCGATTACAATTGCGCAGCATCCAAGAAAATAAGTAAATCCGGAAAAAGTCAGCATTTTGACGATGTCGCCGCCGCGGATGCGCCAGCGGGTGTACAACCTGTATCTGATCGTGCCGCCGCTTACCACCGCGTGCCCTGCGTTGTTGCTGATCGCAAAGCCGATGATTCCGGCCATCATCCATTTCCACCATGATACCCTGTGCGTTTGACCGACATAGCGCAGCGCAAGATAATCATAAATGGACAAAGCCATGTATCCGCCGAAACACGCCAGCGACGCATAAACCAGATTTTGGAACGGAATATGCCACAGCGCGCGCGCAATATCATAAAGCGAATATTTGCGCAGCTGCCAGTAAAGCATTCCCGCAGCAATTACGAAAAAAAACACCCCGGCCCAGGAAATTGCTTTCTTGAAAAATCGTTTCGATTTGGCTGACATATGGTTCCCCGATTACGGTTGAAATGATAGTATATGGCGGGGCGGGGGTCAAATGAAAAAAAATCCGATTTTTATCTTGAACCTTGTCGTTTTGCTGGTAAAATTACTGGAAATCTAAACAAAGGATTCTTTATGCTGCGACCAAGTTTACGCAAATCGGACCAGATGCGGCCCGTATCATTGGAAACCAATACCAATAAATGGGCGGACGGGTCCTGTACCATTACCGTCGGCGGAACAATCGTTATATGCAACGCGACGATTGATTTGTCCCAGCCGCTGTGGAAACGTCAGCAAAACCTTACCGGCGGATGGGTTACGGCCGAATATTCCATGCTGCCGCGCGCCGTCGGCGTTCGAAAATCCCGCGATTCAATCATGCGCGACCACCGCAGCGCGGAAATCATGCGCCTGATCGGACGGTCCTTGCGCAGCGTGGTTGATATGGAAAGACTGGGCAAGCACACCATAACGATTGATTGCGACGTAATCCAAGCCGACGGCGGGACGCGGTGCGCGTCCGTAACCGGCGGATTCGTGGCGATGATGCTGGCTGTTAAAAAATTGATGGAAATGAGGCGCATTTCGGAAAATCCTGTTTCTGACTTTGTTGCCGCGACCAGCGTGGGTGTCTGGGGCGGCGAATTGATACTGGACTTGGACTATGAAGAAGACAGCAAGGCAGAGCTGGACGCGAACTTTGTGATAACGGGCGGGGGCAAGTTTATAGAAATCCAGGCCACGGGCGAACAGCATCCGTTTGCGGCGGAACAGATTGCCGCAATGATGGAACTGGCCGGCCATGGTTGCGCGAAATTGATAGAGCTGCAAAAACAAGTTTTGGATTAATTTTATTCGACCACCACCGCGCCTTGGCGCAGGATTTCAATGTCATCATCCTTGACGCGAATGACCGTGGATGCAAGTCCGGCCGGCGTAATGCCGCCATCTTCTATAATGATTATATTTGGAAATGCTTTGCGGATTTCATCGGCAGATTTTAATATTGGATGGCCTGAAATATTTGCAGATGTCGTCGCCAAACAATGTCCGTCAACAACGCTGCACAGTTCTTGAAATACCGGGTGATTGGGAATTCGCACACTGCCGAAAAGAGAGCGAGAATCGCTAAGCATTTCGGGCCGGGTGGGCTTTGGCAGCAAATGCCCGCTGTCGAAAATAGGGTCTGGGTTCCCGCTTATGGTAAGTGCGCCGGGCCAGAATTTTTTGCCAAGCTCTATCGCTTTATCAGAAAAGCAATACATATACGGCGCCAGATTTTCAATTGTGTTCGACATAATAATCAGAAATCTTTCCGCTGGTCGATTCTTTATCTCGAAAAGGGCATCCCAGCCGGCTGCGGTTGGCAGCACGCCCAGACCCCAAACAGTATCCGTTGGAAATGCAATCACACCGCCGTTTGCCAAATGCGTATTTAGTTTTTTTACAAAATCTGCATCAAAAACGGTTTTCATAATTTCTATACACGACCTAGCAATCTTTTCCGATGAATCCGCATTGCTGGCATTTCCACATCTTTGCATATTTGCCGCCGCGTTTCTGGACCAGCTGATCGTGGGTGCCCGATTCGATAATACGCCCCTTGTCCAATACTATAATCCGGTCCATTTTCATCAGCGTGGAAAGCCGATGCGCCACCACCAGCATCGTTTTCCCATGCGCGATTTTATAAATGCTAGTTTGGATTATTTCTTCGGTCTCGGAATCCAGGGCGCTGGTCGCTTCGTCAATCAGCAAAATAGGCGCGCGTTGCAGAAATGCGCGCGCGATCGCGATTCTTTGACGCTGGCCGCCGGACAGCCGGACGCCGCGATCGCCGACAATCGTATTGTATCCTTGGGTCAGGTTCGATATGAATTCATGCGCGCCGGCGAATTGCGCGGCGGCGATGACCTGGGCAAACGTGGCGCGCGGCGCGGCATAGCGCAGATTTTCCATAATGGTGCGGTTGAACAGCGAAGTATCCTGGGGGATAAATGCGATATTCGTTCGCAAGGAATCCAGCGATACATCGGCGATATTCTGACCGTCGATTTTAATTTTGCCCGCGCCAACATCATACATGCGCATAAGCAGTTTGAATATCGTGGACTTTCCGCATCCGCTTGCACCGACAATTCCAACATGTTCGCCAGGCTTTATGGAAAGCGAAAAGTTTTTCAAAACTTGTTTTTCTTTTTTATTGTATCCAAAGTCGATATTTTTTATATCGACAGCGCCGCGCCTTGCGTTCAATGTCGGCGCGCTGTCTTTGTCCGTGACTGAAATCCTTGCGTTCAGTTCGCGGTAATTCTGCGATGTTTCCGTCCCCATTTCAAACATTTCCGGCAGCAGATCCATGAATTCCCACATGGATGAATTAATCGCCGCATATGCGCCAAGCGTGAAAACAACCTGGGCCAGGGTCATGCCGCCGTTATGAAAATACATAACGCAAAGGAACATCACAAGCCCGAAAGATAGCGAGCCAAGCAAACTGGCCGGCGCCCAGAATTTTCGTTCCGCGAACAAATGATTTATGAATCGCGTTCTGTATTTTTCCAGCACCGCGCGCAGGATGCCCAGTTCTTTAATCCGGCCGGAAAACGCGCGGACATTCGCGCTGCCCCCCAAGGTATCCGTTGTCGCGCCATGGATCTGGCTGACCGATGCGGCGGTTTTCGCATTGGTCAGTATAATGTTTCTGAAATTCAGCCGCAGCCATGCGAACCGAATAATCATCAGTGCCAGAATAATTGTCGCAATCGACCAGTGCAACGATGCTATGATTCCAAGACCGACCAGCATTGTCACAATGCTTGGAATAATCTTTGCGAAAAACATGTTTGTGAACGACAGAGAACTGGTCGCTATGTTATTCACCTGTTGGCTCATTTTGCCAAGCATTCTTTTATTGATAAAATCCATGGATTGGCAGTGAAGGTAATTAATAAGATTCAAAGTTATTTTTCGGCGCGAATTCGGCCGCACCCATCTGGCCCAGATTATCTGTTTCAGTATTTCGCAAAAATCCAGAAATAATTGGACAAGTACAAGTATGACCAGCACGATAGCGGCCGATTGCCAGAAATCATGGTGATGGCTTTCCAGCAGATTGGTAATCATTTGCAGCCGCACGGCGGGGAATAGTCTTGAACCGACGGAGAATACGGATTGGGTCAATGCGTGTAAAACAAAGCCCCAGCCGAAGAATTGCCAAAAGTTTTTGCGCAGGAATCCAATAAGCGTTTTCGGATTTTCTATCAGACTGCATGCCAGCGGATATGTTTCGGGAACGAATTTCATGCCGGGAATTATAACATAAGTGCAAGTGTCAGTGCAAGTGTCAGTGAGTGTCAGTAGGCCGCGGCCGGGATGGGTGCACAAATAAAATCCCCTTCCGCAAGCGAAAGGGGAATTTAGACCGAGCCCACACTGCCACTTGCACTATTTTACGGATTGGTCAGGCGCAGCTCTATCCGGCGGTTCTTTTGCAAAGCGTCCGCGGTATTGCCCAGCTCTATCGGATACAAATCCCCGAACCCGGACGGTATCAGCCGGCGCGCCGACACCCCGTCGCGAACCAATTCGGCAATAACCGCTTTGGCGCGAAGCAGCGATAATTCCATATTGTTTTTATATCTCGTGCCCGCAATGACAGGCTTTTTATCGGTATGCCCGTCAACGCGGATTATCCAGTTGACGTCTGTCGGCATCTTGGCTTCCAATTCCATCATAATATTTGCGATGATGCGCAGCTGATTTTTTCCTTCTGGTGACAGGGAATAGGATCCGCTGGGAAACAATATGTCGCTTGAAATCACAAACCGGTCGTTTGACAAGTCAACGCCGCGAAAATCTGCCAGCGCCGTCGTCACGGCTTTATAAAATTGGGACTGGTATTCTTTCATACCCTGGTCTTTTTTATCACTTGATCCGTTCATCTCTGCGACGCGGTCTGCAAGCGCCCTGTTCAGGCGCGAAGACATTTCGATGTATTCCGTTTCCTTTTCTATGGCTTTGGTTTCCGCGATGGTAAGCAATTCGTTCATACGCGCCAGCTCTGACTGGAGCGCTTGCCGCTGCATTTCTAATTCAGATGCGGCTATATCGCCTTTTTGTTCGGATGCCAGCAGCTGCTTTTCCAAGTCCCTTATCTGTGCCGTCAAACGCACGCTGTCATCGCGCGTTTCCTGCAATGAATTTTCGTAATCTGAAATCAGCTTTTGCAGCATTTCGTTCTTGTCAGTGACTTGCCGCGCCAGCGTAGCCCTGTCGTCTTCTAGCGACGTTTTGTCGCTTTCCAGGTTTTCCAATGCGGTCCTCGCCGCGATAAGCAGTTCGCGCGCGTCTTTCTCGTCAGCGGTCATTTGCGCCAGCTGTTCGGACTGTTCGATGTTCGCGCGGCGCAGGTCCGCGATTTTTTTAGTGCCGTTCGCGGTGCTGAATACGGACGTCGTGGTCCAAAGAAACACAAAAACGATCAGCAGAAATATAAGAATGATAACCAGGTTGGAAAACAAATCCACAAAACCCGGCCATGTGTTGACTCTCTCTCTTAATTTTATCATGTCCTCTCTCCCATGAGTCGCGCGAAACCAAATACGGCTTACTCTTTAAGTTTCTTTTCTAATTTTCCCAACGCCCGGACCAGCGATTTATCCGTCGTCTGCAATGTCTTTGCCGCCGTTGCCAATTCATTCGCCGCTGCGCGGACATATGGCAACGCGGTTTCTTCCCCGCGCGCGCCGGCGCCCAAATATCCGAACAATCTTGCGCGATCGGCCAGATTTTCTTCCAATTCGCGAAACATTGCGTTTTGCGCAAGCGTTGTCTGCAACCCCAAAAATCCGACGATCAATGATCCGGCCAGTCCCAGCAGGCTTGACGCGAACGCCACGCTCATCCCGTTCATCGGCTGGGCAAGTCCGGCTTGGACCGTTGTCATTACATTATCCGCATCAAAATCCATTGCGTTCACCAGTTCCGCAAATCCGCCCACTGTATTTATCAGCCCCCAGAATGTCCCCAGCAGCCCCAAAAATATCAGCGTGTTCGTAATGTATCTGACCGATTCGCGGCTATCTTCGAATCGTCCGAGAATAATGTTCAAGAAATTATCCAATGCCTGCGTGGATATATAGTTCTTTTGCTGCCCGCGCACGCGCTTTAGCATTATTGCCACAGGCCGCAGCAGCCGCGGCGGCAAGTCACCGCCTTTCCCGCTGCCGTCAAAGAAACCCTTCATCCATTTGTATTCCGGAACCAGTTTGAAAATATCGGCAAAGCACAAGCCGACCCCGAATATGGTCGTTCCGATAATAATGCCGTTCAGCCATATATTGGTAATCGCCAAACGCAGTAATTCCGTGCGCCACAGCAATACGCCCGCAACAACGAACGCGGTAAACAGCGCCATTCGGTTAAGATTTTTATGGAATTGATTATTCATATCTGTTCCGAATCATAATAAATTTCAGAGAGCCTAGTCAACAGGATAATCTATGCTTATGACTTTGTTCCTGGACGTCTTGCCCTTTGCGATCTTGATGCGTGATTTTGCGACGCCGAAATATTCGGACAAAAGTTTTATTACGGCGTCGTTTGCCTTGCCGTCCGCGGGCGCAACGGTGGTATAGGCGCGCATTGGATTGCCGTCCTGCACACAGTTTTGTTTTGCCCGTGGAATAACGCGGATATTTACAATCGGCATATGGCCATCCTGTCGTCCGCCATCATATGCGCATGAAAATGGAACACCGTCTGCCCGCCAGCCGCGCCTATGTGCGAAGAAAGCCTGAATCCGTCGGAAATATCCAAGGCCGCGGCGGTCTTTGTGACGGCGTCCCAGAATCCGGCCTGTTCCATGGCGGATGCGTTCGCGGTGAATTCCATGATATTTTTGTATTCACCGCGCGGAATAACCAGCGCGTGCACGCGTGCCGCAGGATTTATATCATGAAACGACATTGCAAATTCGTTTTCATAAATCTTTTTGCAAGGCAGTTCGCCGCGCAATACTTTTGCGAATACATTATTAGGGTCATACATTGCGGAATCCTTTTAGTTGACAAACCAAATTATTGAATTTATAATGACTCTATATCATAAAAGGATACAATATGAGAAACCTGATACGCAATTCAAAACTTTTTATTACCAGCTTGATGGTGGCGTTTGCTGTTGCTGCCTGCGAAAAGGAAGATATGAAATTCCTGGAAGAAACAGAAACATCGAAACCCCGGCCCACAAGATTTACACAGAATGACACCATACTGTATTATGATATGACGGTTGAGAAACCGTGGCATGCGGACGAGACATTTATAAATGCCAGAAGAAAATATGAACAGGACCGCGCAAATATAGCGGACAACAAAGGGTTTTCCGATATTTATGCGATCTTTAATTTTGACGTAAAGCCCGAAGACGGACGGGTTGATAAAAGGGTAATATTATGCTATGCCGAAGGTATATACGCCTTGAATCATTTCCTTATCTATGAATATGGTAAATCCGCGGAAAAGCCTTTTGTGACAGGCGGGCGTTCTTATTATGCAACCCAGTCGGAATCCGCCCAGTCCAAACACTGGTGCACCACAACATTTAAAGATAAAAGAATATATGAAGTTGACCTTTATCCGAAAAATATAGAAGCAAACGGGGCGACAGGCGAGTATATCGGTCTTCCACTGACAGTGGGTTTTGGCGATAGTTGGAGCAGGAATTTCGGCATGAAGATAAATATATTGAGAGATATATTTTATCAGCCGCCAGTCCAGTAAAAAAAGTCCCGCGATATGCGGGATTTTTTTTCAGTGCTCACTTGAAAAGGCAATTATTTATATTATATTTAAATGCGCGGCGCAAAGGAAAATCCGAACGTATATAAGCACCGCGGATCCACGCCGTTAAATTTGGATAATGGCCGAAAAATGGCAAAAAAAGGAGAAAGAAATGCTTAACCCTTTGCATAATTATGTCCTGCTGGAACGGCTGGAAGAACAGAATACCACCGTCGGCGGAATACTCATTCCCGACAACGCAAAAGAAAAACCTGTCCGCGGCAAGGTTGTCGCATGCGGACCCGGCGTCTATGACGACGGAATTCTTGTCCCGTTGTCTGTTCGCGTGAACGACACGGTCTTGTTTGCCAAGTGGGCGTCAAGCGCGTCCGAAATAAAACTGGACGGGAAAGAATACATTATAATAAAAGAAACCGATATACTTGGAATATTGTAAAACTGTATGGGCGCATACTTGCGCCCCGGGCGCGAATACGCGCCCCTACAACTATGGAGCAAAAAATGCCAAAAAACATTGTTTTTGACACAGAAAGTATGAAGAAAGGTGTTGATAAGCTGGCGAACGCGGTAAAAATCACCATGGGGCCAAAAGGCCGAACGGTCGTTATCGAAAAAGCATACGGCGCGCCGATTGTCACCAAAGACGGCGTTACTGTGGCAAAGGAAGTATCATTAAAAGACCCGTCCGAAAATATCGGCGCGCGCCTGGTCCAGGAAGTTGCGAAAAAAGCCGGCGACAATGCGGGCGATGGCACGACGACGGCGACGGTGCTGGCGCAAAGGATTTTTGCCGAAGGGTTCAAGATGACCGCTGCCGGAATGAATCCGATGGATATCAAACGCGGCATAGACACGGCCGTGGCGGCCGTCGTCGCGGACATTGAAAAACATGCGACGCCCGTGAAGAATTCAACCGAGATCGCCCAGGTCGCTACAATATCCGCCAATGGCGATTCGGATATCGGCCAGAAAATCGCCGGCGCGATGGAGCGTGTCGGAAAAGAGGGCGTGATTACAGTCGAAGAAGCCAAGGGACTGGATACCGAGATAGAGGTCGTAGAAGGCATGCAGTTCGCGAACGGATTCATGTCGCCGTATTTTGTGACCAACAGTGAAAAAATGCTTTGCGAATTGGACGGCGCGCAAATATTGGTCAGCGAAAAAAAGATCGGGGGACTGCAAGCATTGCTGCCGATTCTGGAACCGGCCGCGCAATCGGGCCGGCCTTTGCTGATTATCGCGGACGATGTGGAATCAGAGGCCATAGCGACGCTGGTATTGAACAAGCTGCGCGGAGGATTGAAAGTCTGCGCGGTGAAAGCGCCGGGATTCGGCGATCGCAGGAAAGAAATGCTGCGCGATATCGCAATTCTGACCGGCGCGACAGTGGTCAGCGACGATATGGGCATGACTTTTGAAAACCTGACTTCGTCCGTGCTGGGCACCGCAAAGAAAGTTGTCGTGTCGAAAGACACCACTTTGTTGGTCGATGGGGCGGGGGATAAAAAAGCCATCAAAGCGCGCGCCGAAGAAATACGCGCGGCTTTGGAAAAAACAACATCAGAATACGATCGTGAAAAATTACAGGAACGCCTGGCCCGATTGGTCGGCGGCGTGGCGGTAATCAAAGTCGGCGGCATGACCGAAGTAGAGGTGAAAGAAAAGAAAGACCGTGTCGATGACGCGCTTTCGGCAACGCGCGCCGCGGCGCTTGAAGGGATTGTTCCCGGCGGCGGGGTGGCCTTGGTTCGCGCGATGGATGCGCTGGATAAAATCAAGGGTGCGAATTCTGATCAGGAAACGGGGATCGATATCGTCCGTCGCGCGCTGTCGGCGCCGATGTCCCAGATTGCGGAAAATGCCGGCGTGGAAGGCGCGATTGTCGTCGGCAAAGTTCGCGAGTCCAAGGATTATAACTTTGGATATAATGCCCAGGACGGCGAATATGCGGATATGCTGAAATCCGGCATCATTGATCCGGCA
>JAISCX010000007.1 GCA_031265235.1 Rickettsiales bacterium | reverse complement strand
TGTCCGCCAGCGATTTCACCAATTCCGTTTTGCCAACGCCGGTGGGCCCCAGGAACATGAACGAACCGGACGGGCGGTGCGGGTCGGACAATCCCGCCCGCGAACGCCGTATCGCGCGCGCGACAACCGACAGCGCATGGTCTTGTCCGACCACGCGCCCGCGCAGTTCGGATTCGATATTCAGCAATTTGCTTTGCGCGTCGCCGGTTAATTTTTCTGCCGGCACGCCGGTCCAGCGTGATACCACTGCGGCAATATGTTCGGGCGTTACTGTTTTATATTCTGCGGATGCCTGGCTTTTTTCCAGTTCTTTTATTTGGTTTTCCAATTCTGGGATTTTGCCGTATTGCAGCGCGGATGCTTTTTCAAAATCACCGCCGCGCATTGCGGACGCAACCTCTGCCTTGGCCGCGTCCAATTCCGCCATGGCATCGGATAATCCGCGCACTTTCTTTTGTTCCGATTGCCACACGGCCGTCATGGCCGCGGATTGCGATTCAACGTCCACCAATTGCTTTTCCAGTTCTTTCAATCGTTTTTTTGATTCGGCGTCTTTTTCTTGTTTCAATGCCTCGCGCTCTATTTTCAACTGCATCATGCGGCGGTCGATTTCGTCCAGTTTTTCCGGCTTTGATGCGATTTCAATGCGAACGCGCGCGGCAGCTTCGTCCATTAAATCGATTGCTTTATCCGGCAGAAAACGGTCGGTGATATACCGGTTGCTTAACCGCACCGCCGCAACCAGCGCCGCGTCCGAAATGCGAACGCCATGATGTCCTTCGTATTTTTCCTTTAATCCGCGCATGATTGAAATGGTATCGTCAATCGTCGGTTCATCCACGTATACCGGTTGGAAACGCCGGGCAAGGGCAGGGTCTTTTTCAATATATTCACGATATTCGTCCAATGTTGTCGCGCCCAGACAATGCAGTTCGCCGCGCGCCAGCATGGGTTTCAACAGATTGCTGGCATCCATCGCGCCCTGGGTCCGTCCCGTGCCGACCAGTGTGTGCAATTCATCGATGAACAGTATGATATTTCCGCCCGCGTCTTTGACATTTTTCAAAACGGATTTCAGACGTTCTTCGAATTCGCCCTGATACTTTGCGCCGGCAATCAGCGCGCCCAAGTCCAGCGACAGCAAACGTTTTTTCAATAAATTTTCCGGCACGTCGCCCGCGATTATGCGGTTGGCCAGACCCTCTACAATTGCGGTTTTCCCAACGCCCGGGTTTCCGATCAGCACCGGATTATTTTTCGTGCGGCGGGATAATACTTGGATTGTGCGGCGGATTTCTTCATCGCGACCGATGACAGGGTCCAGTTTGCCCTTGGCCGCCAGATCGGTAAAGTCGGTGGTGTATTTTTTCAATGCCTGGTATTGGCCTTCGGCGCCCGCGCTGTCCGGATTGTTTCCCGCGCGCAGTTTTTTTATCGCGGCTTCGACATTAATGGCGGTCAGCAGCGCGTCGCGCCCGATTCCAGATTCTATTATTGATTCGAAAATTCGTTCCAATGTAACATAGTTTTCGCTTGCCCGCTGGGCCAGATTTTGCGCCGTTTCCAAAATCTTTATGATTTCCGGCGACATGTTTGGCTGTGCATTGCTGCCTGTCACGGCGGGTTCGCGCGCGATCATACGTTCTGCTTCATTGGTCAGGGCGATCATGTTTCCACCCGCGAATTCAACCAATGATACGATAACGCCGGTTTCATCAGCAATAAGTGCCGCTAACAAGTGCGCCCGCGCGACAAAAGGATTGCCGCGATCGGATGCGATTTGCGCGGCAGCGGCGATTGCTTTTTGCGAATTTTCAGAAAATTTTTCAATGTTTATCATGAAAAAAACCTTTGGTTTTTAGTGTAGAGTGTAAAAAGTGTAATAGTATAAACTAACCCCCATATTTTTATACTATACACTTTACGCTATACATTTTCATACCGGACTTTATTCATAGATAATTAATTGGAAAAAAATTTCAATGCCAGACCCTGAATTTTATTTTCCAGTTCGTATTTGTGATTGCGGTTTGCAAACCTGTCGTTTTGTGTGAAACCCAGAAATTTTCACCGCCGACCATCAACCGGACGCGTAATCCATTCGCATCAGTAAACGCAATCGGGCGCGGATTCGCGCGTGCGCCAATTCCGAATGCCGGCACGACATCGGAAATAGCGTATCCGCATTCCGGCGTATTGCAGATCAATACCGCGTCAGCGAAAATGTTTTCCGCGGTCGCGTCTGTTATATCAAACGTGTATTCCGCATACGAAGTATTCGCGACAGAACAGGGATCTGAAACTTCAAACTTTTGCGTTATAGCGCCGTATTCAGCGAACAATTCCTGCCAAAATTCCGGCGCAACGGATGTCATATCAGAATTGTCGCCGCAATCTGTGATTTTTGATGTTATATCGGCGGAAGAAACATTCGATAAATCCGCGCGGGCCAGTTCATGCCCGCCAAGTGTATCCCCGTCATGCACGATGATGGTTTTTTTTGTTAAATCTGTTGTTATTTCGCCGGCCAGCCCGGTAAAGTTTTCATGTGCGGTGCTGGTTCCGCGCCGGGTTTGTAATATTCTTGTCATTGGGATATCCTTTTTTTATAAAAAAATAGCCGCCAAAACGGCGACCGACATGTGAAAACACTATACCATAAGTTACGAAAAAAATCAATTGCAAAATGTTGCGTTATTAATTATAGTTTTTTTGAATTTCAAGGAAAATTGAAGTTCGGGACTTAGAAAATCCCTAAACCAATTCGGTGCGAAATCATCGTTATGTGTAATGGTGCTTTTGCACTGTTTCCTGATCAGAATGGTCGGGATGCCGCAGTCATGCAACAGGGTTTGCCCAAAAGCTGTGGGGTCATTCTATTGGTTATGATTTTTCTAACTTCCCGACCGCTTTTTTCAAAGCGGTTTTTGTTTCAATTTTTTCTGGGGATTCATAGAACAATGGGCGGGCGAATGTTGTCTTAACCACAGGCGGCTGTTTGAACGTCCGCCCGCAAAAAATTTAGGATGAAAATGAGAAAAATAAAGGCAGACGTAAAACAAATTTCCGCAATCGCCAATATTGCCTTTGATATGGCAAATCTGCCGATGGCGCATGGCGTGATGAGAATGGCACAGATTGCGAATGTGAACCTTTTGAAGTCCATAGATCGGATATGTCGCGAAAACGGGATAAACTATTTCGTAATCGGCGGCGGGATCGTCGGGTTGCTGCGCCACGGGGGGAAATGCATACCGTGGGATGATGATTGCGATATCGGCATGCTGTCCGGCGATTTTATAAAATTCATAAATGTTATTGAAAAGTTTCTGCCAAACAAGAGCTTTCAAATAAAAAGATGGCCACAGCTGCTACGCATAGAAGCGACGGATTTTTCCTGTTTTATCGATATTCTTGCCTATGTTTCTTATGAAAGCCCGGATTGTTATGCGAATCCAGAATTGTTGACATGTTGTCTGAGACGATTCCGGCGACATGTCAGAATAGGAAAGAAACTTCATTTATGGCATAGGAGACATGTAAAGGTTTCTTATGCATGGGAAAAAAAGAAAATGCGGTTTGGTCAGATCCGGGACGATTTCGCCCGGCTTTGCAAGTTGCACGCAGATTATATGAGTCCGGCAATATGCAGTGGCAAGCATCAGACAATTATTCCGTTGGCATGGGATTGCAAATTGGGCGAATTTTACGATTTTGACACTATTTTCCCGTTAAGGGAGTGCGATTTTGAAGGTATTCGCGTGATGTTTCCCAATGATCCTGAAATCTATGCCGCGAAATGCTGGGGCGATATTTATAAATTTCCAAATGATATCGGGCGGTTGCATTCTACGTCGAAAAAGCTCTCTGTTTTGCAAAAAATTCTTGTGCTTAGAAAATTAAACTCCATGACGGACGAAGAAAGGTTCGCAATGTTCAAAGGATGCGCGTAAAATGAAAATAGGTGTGGTCTGCGGTAGCTGGGATCTGATGCATCACGGTCATTTGTCGCTTATCAGGCGCGCGCGGAAAAAGTGCGATTGGCTGATTGTCGGGGTTAACAGCGATGCGAGAATAAAAAGCTCGAAGAACAAGTCTCCGATCTGGAGAGAGGATCACCGTCTTGAAATTGTCCGCGAGCTTAGATCTGTTGACGAAGCGTATATTATAAAAAACGGGCTGGAACTGATAAGAATGCTGATCGCACGCGGAATCAATGTGTCCGAATATTATCGCGGCGACGACGGGATCGACAGTCCTGAACAGAAAAAAGAAAATGTGATTCTTGAACAGATTGGCGTGCGTCCGGTGTATTTTTCTCATACGCCGGAAATATCGTCGACAATTTTGCAGGATAGAATTAAAACAGGCGGCAAATGATCCGCCTGTTTTTCTATGCGGCCGCCATACCGATTACTTTCCAATAGATGTTAAGCACGTTCGTATTGTTTGATGCGTTTGTATTTTTTGCGTCTATATATACGGATGACGACGTTTTTGTCGTTGATGTTTCGCGAACCCCGGCAAGAACATTGTTGTCCGTGCTATTGCTAGATGCCGTCGCTTGAACCTGATAGTCACTGCCGGACATTGTTATCGGAAAAACAACCGTTGCGCCGGTATGATTTGTTCCGGATATTGTCACATTTTTAGCAATCATTCCTCCTTGCTCGCAAAGCCCGTTGCTATATTTTATATACCATGGATTAGGCATCGGATTCCCGGCCGATACGTTTGTTTCGGCGATATACATCAATCCTGCGGGCAGCGATGCGCCATCATTGTTTTCTTGTATATCGCTTGCCCGCACCAGCGGTGTGCCGCCGATGGTTTCACCGTCGTGCACGCGTATGGTCTTCGCGTCTGTATCCATCGTTATTTCTCCGATTGCGCCGATAAACGATGCATGTTCCGCCGCAGTTCCGCGCCGGATTTGTATTTGTCTTGACATATTGATTGTCCCATTGTTATGGGCGGCTGTTTGAAACATATAAAAAAGCCGCGACAAGCAGCAATTTTCTTTAATATTTTATCACAAATTTCAAAAAAAATCAAGTTGATTGTGCCGCCCCGCAGTGCTAGTCTATAAGGCACAGTTAACGAATGTTTTATAAAACATTCGTTAACTGTGCCTATATCCAATACTAAAAAAAAAAGGAAAAACAAATGTTATTAAAAGGAAAAAAGATTCTGATATGCGGCGTTGCGAACGATATGTCGATGGCGTGGGCGATTGCAAAACGCGCGCATGACATGGGTGCGGAAATCGCGATGCCGTATGCGATGCCTGTGCTTGAAAAACGGGTGCGCCCGCTGGCCGAATCAATCGGCGCAAAATTCGTGCGCGAATGCAATGTCCAAGACGATGCCCAGATGGACGCCCTGTTTGCAGAGATTGAAAAAGAATGGGGACATTTGGACGGAATGCTGCACGCGATCGCATTTTCGGACAAGAATGAACTTACCGGGCGTTATGCCGACACATCGCGCGACAATTTCAAAAACACGATGGACATATCGGTGTATTCATTGGTCGACCTGTCGCGCCGCGCATCCGCAATGATGAAAAACGGGGGCAGCATAATAACCCTAACATATTACGGCGGGGAAAAATCAGTCCCGAATTATAATGTAATGGGCGTTGCGAAATCGGCGCTGGATTCATCTGTTCGTTATCTTGCGTCTGATTTGGGCCGCGACGGAATCCGCGTTAACGCGATTTCCGCGGGCCCGATTGCAACACTGGCCAGCAGCGGGGTAGGGGGATTCAAGTCAATGCTGAAACTGAATGCGGACCTGACGCCGCTGCGTCGCAATATGACGCTGGAAGACGTCAGCGGCGCGGCAGTATATCTGTTCAGCGATCTGGCATCCGCCGTTACAGGCGAAATCCATCATGTTGATTGCGGCTATTCCACGACGGGCATGATCCCGAATGATTTAAAGGAAGTGCTGCTGAAAGGATTGGAATAATAAAAATACCGGCATCCCCGGTATTTTTTTGCATTGTTGCCTATGGTCACGAAGCCGAGCAGTTGCTTGTAAACTTATAGTCTCCGACATCGTTGAAAGTATATGTTGAAGACATTATGCATGTGCCAAGCGTCGCGTTGCTGCCGGGTGTGTTTACCCCGCATCTTGTCGCCCCGCCCGTATCCGTCATGCATGGACATTTTGGACAGGAATCGCTGTTGGCCTGGCTGGTGGAACCGTAATACCCACCGCGGCATCGATAGGATGTGCCGCTGGTTATTTTCGAACATGTCCCTACACCGTATGAATATTGGGTGCAAAGCTCTCGAGTGGTGCCATTGTTTGAACAAACAAAGGTTGGACTTCTGTTCCATCCGTTGGAATCACAGGTATAGCAGATTTCAGAAGTTATCATTTCTGATACCATGGTACCTTCGGTTACTTCTGTAAAGCCAATGTTGTGCAACAAAACACAGGTAGATCCTCTTCCTATTCCGCAGGCATACAAATTATCATCGCCATAAGGATTAATCTGGGCAAAGCAATAAGTAGACAATGGCTCGGCATCCGCCGCGCCGCAAAATGCGGACATGCCCAGCAATGCGAATAAAAATTTCTTCATAATTTCTGTCCTTTCGTTTGGAATTGAATAATCATATTTAATTGATTCTGGTAAAGACCGGCCAGTTCCGACAATTTCTTTGATTTCATTGCGGTTGTCCAAAACTCGTTCTCGAATGCCGTCACTTTCGCCCTGACCAACGGACTGCACAAATCCAGTATATTCTGTCCGCCGAATATCCATATGTCGCTAATGTATTTCTGATAATCCGCGACCGTTTTAAAAGAGACCATCCCCTTTGTGAAAAGCTTTTCCTGGTGTCTGTTCTGGACCGACGACGCAGTGATTATTGATGGCAAATTCTTTTGATATTGGCGGATGGCATCGGGATGAAACATGGATATCGCCGTGCTGACGATAATGTCCGCTTCTGCCGTGGACAGCGTGTCACACAGCGCGGCGCGGTTTTTATCCAGCCAATTTCTGTATTTATAAAATAAATCTGGTGGGCTCAATTTTCCCAGTATCATGTCATGATCGCCGCCGCGGTCCGCCAGCCTTCTGAATGCCGACATGTAATTGTCTGATTGGATGGCGATCCGTCGCGCCAACAGCAATTCGGATACGCGGGCGACAAATTCTTCGTTCAGATTGGCAAGAATCAATTGCCGCGCGTCAAAATTCTGCTTCAAATGAAAATGCAAATCCAAGTAATGCTTCAGCTCGTGGATTAACACGAAAGGCAGGCGGGCGTTGTAAACATTCGTATTATCGTTCGGCATCGTCCTCGGAAAATACCGGATGCTGATTTTATCCGACCGCAGATCGTAAAAACCATTCATTTTCAACAGATCTTCGTCACGATGAAATTCCAAATGCTCGACATTTATAAAATCCAACTCAGAGAGTTCATTTATTAATAGGTCCATATCCAGAAAATTTCTAAACACGCATTCGGTGGCTGCATAAATGCCATAAAATTTCTCTTCGGGTTGCAAAGAATCGCCCACAGTTCGAGATTTATTATATATATTCCCTGAAAGCTCTGCCGGCGCTGTGTCTTTGATTTCCGTATTTTCCAACATCATCAATTCTGGTTTCTCTTCTTCCGCAAATTCCAAACAGATTCCCTCCACCATCTGTTCCGCAGATTCCGAGCATCTCTCTTCAACCAAATCCTCAGTCGTTTGATTTTTTGCCGTATTCTCGGCAACAGTTCCATCAACCAGCTCTACCGCAAATTCCGAGCATCTCTCTTCAACCATCTGTTCCGCCCTCGTTCCCTCCACCAGTTCTACCTTTTTTCCACCGTTCTTCAAGAATTGGTCGTCTGCCGTCGTCACCGCATCTGAATGCTCGCCTGAACCTG
>JAISCX010000037.1 GCA_031265235.1 Rickettsiales bacterium | reverse complement strand
TTATATCTATGATTTCTTGGCGGGTAAATTCTTTTACTTGCGTGCTTTTATACGGCGCCAAAGGATCGGAAGAATTAAAACATACCCCAATTCGGACGCTGGGACTAGGAAAATAGGGCATTGCCTTGATGGCATCTTCGGCGGTCCGGTATTCCAAACGCAGCTCTCCCGTTGCATTGTCCAAATACATCGATTGAAACGGCGGCACGACGTCATCGGAATATCCGACAACCATTTCGCGTTTCGTTCCGTCTTTTTTGTTTTCTGTGAAATGTTGTTTGCCCATGTCAATGGCGCGTCCGGATATCAGAATAGCCAAATGGTTTCTCTGCGCGCCGCACAGGAAATAATGGAATAATTCTTGAAAATTCGATGTTTGTCCAATCATTAATCATAAACTATAACACTAAATACTTTATATGTCCATTACTTTTTGCATCAAGACCGCATCAATCCCATTGTAATATTTCGGGCGAATTCCAACCTGAACATATCCGTGTTTTTCGTAAAGCGCGCGGGCAGGGCGGTTGTCAGCAGACACTTCAAGGAATATCTTAACAGTTTTGCCCTTTATATCTTGTTCCATCAGCGCAAGCATGGCGGATGCGATGCCCGCGCCCCGATAGTCGGGATGAACGCCGATTGTAATGATTTCGCATTCGTCCGCTGCGCTGCGCCAAACTATAAATCCATGGTCGGATGCGATAATTTCCGCGCCGGATTCTTTAAGCGACGCGAATTCGGACGCAGGCCAGGGGCGCCCAGGAAAACATAGCTTGTGAAGTTCGGCAAGTTTATTCAGCATTTTGTTCCGCATAATGCGGGCGCAAATACATCGGAATCACGGGATCCGTTGCATCCGCGGCCTGTCCGTCTTCGCCAGGGCGTCGGCGGGCCAATTTGCGTTCAGCAACAGCCGCCGCGTCACGCATATCATACGGATTATGCCCGACTGTGCGCGGGCATTTCATTTGTTCTTTTTCAACTTTGTCGATTGTCATGACGCATGGTGCCAAATCCGCGGATGCGCAGAAAAAATCCCCGCGGTTTGAATCGATCGCTACAAATGCATCCGGCGATTTTTCCAAGTATATTTCAAAAGCGTTCACAGAAACCACGGGTATGTTCAAGCCGATGGACAACCCTTTGGCATATGCGATGCCCAACCGAATCCCTGTAAAACTGCCGGGGCCCACAACAACGCCGATCGCGGTCAAATTGCGAAACGTAATCCCGTTGTCGGCCAAGAATTTTTCTGTTTCCGCGGGCAAAGACAATGATTGTTTTTCGGTTTCTATATGTTTTGTTTTAACATCCGAATTTTGCATTTTAAACGCAAAATCTATTCCCAAAGCCGATGTGTTGATTATTAGCATTGCCATTTTAAATTCTCGCTGCGGTAAATCCGATGCGCTTGCCGCCGTTCAGAGTTCTGCGTTTGGCCAGCGCGGCGTCGCATTTTTCAATCGTGAATTCTGTCGGTTCGTCCGCGCCGTCCAGGTCCAGCAACGTCCGGCGAAGTATCGCGGCAAGCTCGCGCCGCAGCTGGCGGACGCCTTCTTCGGCCGTATATTTGCGGATAACATGGCGCACCGTATCATCGTCAATCGTGATGTTTTCCTGCGCCCATCCGGTATCTTCGGCGGCGCGGCGGATCAAGTGATTGCGCGCGATAACTATTTTTTCATCTTCCGTGTATCCCGGAATTTCTATGATTTCCATGCGGTCGCGCAGGGCGGGCGATATATTGATACTGTTCGCCGTCGCGATGAACAGGACGTTGGACAGGTCAAAATCCACTTCCAAATAATGATCGCGGAAAGTTTTGTTTTGTTCGGGATCAAGAACTTCCAACAGCGCCGCTTCGGGATCGCCGCGGTAATCGCGGCCCAGCTTGTCAATTTCGTCCAACACCATCACCGGGTTGTTTGTGCCGGCGCGTTTCAGCGCATCCATTATGCGGCCGGGTTGAGAACCGATATAGGTCTTGCGATGTCCGCGAAAATGCGCTTCGTCGGAAACGCCGCCCAGCGATATGCGCTGATACTTGCGCCCCAGCGCTTTCGCCACAGACTGCCCAAGGCTGGTCTTTCCGACGCCCGGCGCGCCGACCAGACACAGAATGGTTCCTTTTGCGCCGCCGGTTTTCTTCATCACGGCCAAGTGTTCCAGAATACGCTCTTTGACCCCGATCATGCCGCTGTGTTCGCGGTCCAATTCCGCCTTTGCGGCCGCCAGATCTACCGCGGATTTATCCGATTTGCGCCAAGGCATGGACAGCAGTTCGTCCAGATATGTTTTCAGCATGGCGCCTTCGGTTGACATCGGCGACTGGCTGTTCATACGCTTCCATTCCTGCAAAGCCTTGATTTCCGTGTCTTTCGGCAGTTTTGCGGCCAAGATTTTCTTGCGCAGGGATTCGCTGTCCAAATCATCCGCGTCATCGCCCATTTCGCGCTGCAACGCGCGCATTTTTTCGGACAAATATACTTCACGGCGGCCGCGGTCCATTTGCTGGGCCACGCGCCTGTTTATTGAATCATCGATTTTCGCCATTGCGGCCATAAGTCCGACCTGTTCCAGCAAAGCCATCAATTTTTCGGAATATGTCCTGAGAGACAGAATTTTCAGCGCGGCATCCGTATCGATATCCGTCATCTGAATTGCGGCGTCAATAAACGAAGGCATCGGATATCCGTTGACAATGGCGCCCAGTTTCAACAAATTGCCGCGCTTTTTAATAACATACGCCAATTTGTCCGCGACCCTGTCGCGCAGGGCCTTGGTATATTCGGCATCGGAATCATCAATCTGGATTATTTCGGCGGCATCGGCGGTAAAAAGCCCGTTTTCGCATACCGTGTTTTCAAGGCTGGCCGCAGACGTGGTCTGCAGCATGACATGCATGGTTCCGTCCGGCATGCGCAGCATCTGCATGATTTCGGCCATCGTCCCGATATCGTAAAGCTCTCCGGGCTTGGTCGGATAGTTCTGTGATTTTTGCGCGACCAGCACAATTTTTCCAGACGGCCGCGCACTTTCTAGCGCGTTGATAGAAGTCTGATTATCCATGAATATTGGCACGGTGACACCGGGCTGGAAAACAAGATTGCGAAGCGGTAAAAGAAAGTGTTTCATGATTTATTCCTGTTGGGGCGTATTCCCCAGGCCCTGACGCGGACAAAGTCCGCGATGGGTGGGCTTGCGCCCCAGGGCGTGATAACGCGCCCATACAAATTCATCCCGCATAATATAATATATTTTTGCAGATTTTCAAGTTATTAAAAAACTCCGTATTTGCAGCCGCCATATCGCATTAAAAACGACATTTTATTAAAATAAGCTTGACAAATAGGATTTGTTTGATAAAATTTTTAATGCCATTAGAGGTGCAAATGAGCATATTATTAAATAAAGATTTTCTGCGCAGGGCAA